>PBPH01000107.1 GCA_002725475.1 Methanobacteriota archaeon
CCATATTCATCTGGTACTATTATCGTACTGATGGATGATGATGAATCAACCTTCCAGCTCGCTGAAAGATTATACTATGCTGATGTTTATGCGAACATCGTTAAGACAGGTGCTTCTCCATCTGACTCACTTGACGTTGCTGATAGAGAATCACAAAGACCTGAAACTGAGGTTATTAAACACCAGAGGTATCAGTGGGTTATTAACTCAGAAGAAGAGAAGCTTCGCTTTGATGGTAGTAGTGATACTGTAGTTGATGCTACTAACAATCAGATAGCATTACCTTTCCACAGACTTTATACTGGTGCTAAGGTATTCTATAAGGTAGAGAATGAAGGTGGTACTCCTCCAGCTGGTCTTATAAACAATACAACATATTATGTTAGAGCAATCAATGACGATACAATTGCCCTATATGATACTGCTGCCAATGCTCTAAACAGTCAGGTAACTACTGGTGTTAGAGATCTAGGTGATCCTGGTAGTGGTGATGAGCACAGTCTTTATACTTCTAGAGTATACACTAGAGATAATACAATATATTTCCCATCACACGGTCTCTTTACTGGAGACGGTGTATATTATCGTCCATCCAAAGCAGCAAACATTGGTGGTCTTGTAACAAATAGTTTAATCTATGTCTACAAGGTAGATGATAATTATTTCCAAGTATGTAACACACAGGCAGATGCTACCAGTACTGATATATCTGGTAATGATACTCCTGTTGTCCTTAATCTAACTGATGTAGGTAAGGGTTATCAGAGATTTGAGAAAGCACTAAACGTAATTGACGTTTCTACTGTAACTACTGATCTTACTACTCAGCAAGCCTACAATGGTATTAAGGTTACTGTAACAGGTGCTAGCAGAACCATTGAAGGTGTTTCTATGGTTGGTCATGACTATGAGGTTGGACAAGAAGTCCACGTCTATGGTCTACCATATACTGCTATTGACTTTGGTACAAGTGCTTCAACAACTTATACACAGTCTACAACTACATTAACCATCACGGTTGCTAACACAGATCCATCTAAGATGAATACTCTGTGGCCCAACCTAACAACTATTGGTGCTCCTGGTGGTAAAGGTGTTGGTATCCATTGTACATTTGATGCTGGTGGACACCAAGAGAAATCATTCCATATTGCCCAGTACGCAACTGGTACTCTAGCTCAGACACAAAGTGACTTTGCTACAGTATTAGGTGGTAGTTCTAACCTAGGTGCTGGTGTTGCTAGATATAATTCTTCAACTAACGAAGTATACTTTGTAATCAGAGCATCAGATTCTGCTACTAGATCTGGTAACTGTGCTGTCTTAGATAACTTAGGTGACTTTAACGGACGTAAGTACGTTACTCATCGTATTGAACGTGCTGATGGTTATTCACTTAACTTTGTAACCAGAGGTTCTTGTTCTAGATTCGCTACAGATCTAGATCCATCTGGTGACCAGCAAGTTTGTTCTGCTACAAACTATGCCTTGATGTCATTAAGGAACTCTCCTTACGCATTTGAGAAGGTTGAGTTTGGATCAAGTATTCAAGAAATGGCGAAGAGCAGAGATGCTGCTGAGACCATTAATAATAACGTAGACTTCATAGCTATTGAGTCTTACGCTCACGTCAAGAAATTATATAACGCTGGTACTTCTACTAACTTTACTAGACAGGGTACATACACATGTTCTGGTAAGGTGATGACAGTTGTATGTCCTAGAGGACACGCTGTCTTTGCTAAGAATTCCTATAGTATGGTATTTGATGGTGCCACACCTGATGGTGCTTATATCGTAGATGATGTTGCTGATCACAGAACCTATACCATTATCTTAGCTGCTGCTAGCACAGATTCTGGTAATGTAACAGTTACTGTTCCTGCTCCTTGGCAGACACCTAACTCAGTTCCACCTGTAGATAGACCTGCTGATGGTACATCATTAATACTTGCTAACAAGCAGTTTATCGCTCAGGAAGCGGTAGCAAGAATGCTTGCTAACAACCCAGGATATAATGTTCCTACTGGTTCACAAGCTTGTATTGATGACGCAGTTGACTTCATTGAAGCATTTACTTATAACCTAGCATACGGTGGTAATGACCAGGTATGGGATGGTGCTAAGTATTACATCGATGGATCTCACGTTGTAGGAGAAGAAGATGAGTCTGTAGAAGTCTTTAACCTAGTTAGAGACATTGCTATTGAGGTTACACGTAACCAGCCTGTTACTGTACAAGGTAGTCACGGTCTAACACAGATCAGAGATTATACGATTACTCCTGATGCTGCTGGTTCAGGTCAAGGTAACAAGCACGCTGATGCTCGTAACTTAATCTGGAAGAACAAAGAATTTATTGCTGACATTGCTGTCGGTAGAATGAATGCTGACTTCGGTTACGAAGTTACTGGTAACAATGTTATCGATGCTCACGATCTACTGATTGCTAATAAGGACTTCATTGCTGCTGAGGCATATGCTTGGGAACTTGCTGAAGATCCTACACTACACGTTCCAACAGGAAACGGACAAGATTGTATTGATGATATCGCTGATGTTGTAGACGCTATTGCCTTTAACGTACAGCATGGTGGTAACAACAAGGTTTGGGATGCTGCTAGTTACTATGTTGGTACACCTCACCTAGACGATGAGGAGTTCCAGTCAGTACGTTGTTTTGAACATGCTAGAGAAATTTGTAAGTTAGTTCTTGCTAACAACGAAGTAGTAGTACGTGGAGATCACTTAAAGACACAGACCTTCGATACTACTATCACTCACCATACATCAGATCCTAATGGACGTTATACTCATGAGGATTGTACTGATGTAAGAGCTACTGTTGATACACTCTTTGAGATTATTAGTAGTGCTATTCTTAATGACTCCTTAGGTAACATTAAGAAGACTACACCTAGACCTTATAAGGTACCTTCACCTAATAAGACATCAGCCTTAGGAGCAGAGTACAATCCTGCTACAGGTATGATGATGTTGAGGGTTTCTACATCCACTAAGGATGTAACCAATGCTACCTTTACTCCAGCAAACGGTAATTTAGAACTGGAGATTGGTGCTCATAGTTTAACAACATCTAATAAGATAGCACTGAAGACAGGTTCATTAACCTTTAAGTGTGATCTTGATGGTCAGAGTACTGATCACGCATATCCACGTACCACTATAGACACTGCTACTGCTGCAGCAGGTACAACATATAATCCTAACACTGGTATTGTATCTGTAACCACATCTGCTGGTCATGGACTACAGAATGGTGACTGGGTTAAGTTACTTGATGACTCTTTAGTCTTTAGTTGTACTGCTGGTACAGGAAATCATTCTTATCCACGTCCTTCCGATCCTATATCTGGAAGATGGGTACAAGTTTCAAACGTAGGTGGTCTTACATTTGACATAGGACCAGTTACAGCTTCTGTTCCTTCAACGAATACTACAACTCACACCTTTGTGAGCGCAACTGCTAATGGTATTCAGATTAAGAGAGACAGAGCATACGAGCAAGATCTACCAATTACTGCGGTCTCTGCTACTACCATTACAGTTAATGTTGGTATCTCTAGTGATACTTCCAACCACTACTTCCAGTCAGCACTGTCTGATGCTGTTATCCTAGAACACGGATATACAACCAGTCAGTTCATCAAGTTGGGTAATGACTCAATGACTTGGACTTGTGATCAGGATGGTGGTCAGTCAAGCATGACTTATCCTAAAGCATCATCCACTGCTAATGAGAATGGATGGTCTGCTATTAGTGAAGTCGGTGTAGACACAGTATGGATTGATATTGGTAAGACGGTTGTTGATGGTTACCAAGCACATGATGCTACCTATACCGCATCTACTGGTAACATGGTACTTACCATTGGACCTAACAACTTTAAAGTAGGACAGACATTTACTTTAGCACCTGGTTCAATTGACTTTACTTGTGATCAAGATGATCATCAGAGTGTACATAGTTATCCACGTCCATCTGATCCATTCTATAATAAGCCTGTAGCAATTACTGCTATTGGTAACTCTACTCATTCTTCAACGAATGCTGCATTTGATCCAGCTGAAGGTAAGTTAACACTTACTATTCCTAATCATGGATTCAGACAGGATACTTTAATCAAGATTGCTGATGGTTCTTTAAGTTTCACATGTGCTCATGATTCACATGCTACTACACATGCTTATCCTAGAGCAGAACAGAAAGCAATAACAGCTACAGATGCTGCTTATAATACAACAACAGGTGTAGTCACAGTCACACAGACTGGACATGGACTTAAGGTTGGTGAGTATATTAAAGTTAAAGATGGTGCTCTAACATTCACTTGCTTACATGGTGGTGGTAATCACTCCTATCCACGTGTAACAGATCCTATTAGTGGTCAGTGGATCCCAGTTACTGCTGTATCTGGTGATACATTCTCCTTCAAGTGTTTAGATATAACACCTTCTACAAACACAACAACTCATACATTCGTATCTGCTACTACTGGTGGTATCATCAAGAAGGATCCAGATAGCAATGCTTGGAGAGCTGTACAGATTGTTGATAAGGACACTATTAATGTTTGTGTTGCTACAGCATCTAATGAAACAACACACCGTTTCGTTTCATCAACTGCTAACAACATAACTCAAAAAGATTCAACAATTACTTTCAACGTTGGAGTTACTAACCAGACTAACTATACTCCAAACAACGCAACATATGATCCTACAACGGGTGATATGGTGCTTACCCTTACACAACACCCAGACATCAATGAAGCGTCCGCACACGCGGTCTCAGATGCTTCTTACGATGCTGTAACAGGTAAGATGGAACTTACTGTTGTTGGACATGGGTTTACCAATGGTGAGAGAGTAAGAATACCAAGAGATACATTCAAGTTCACATGTGCTATGGATGGCAATACAGCCACCAAGGCATATCCTAGAGCAAGCGATCCTAAAGCTGCTGATTGGTGGATGGATGTTGAGGATGTTACCACTGATACCTTTAAGGTTGATGTAGGTAAGTCTCCTATTAAGAATTTCACAATATCTGCTGCTACCTATAATCCTACCTCTGGTGACATGGAGCTCACCTTAGGTAATCATAATCTTGAGGCTGGTACAGCCATTAGGTTAGCAAAAGATTCATTAACCTTCACTTGCGACTTTAATAGTGACGGTAATACAACTCAAAAGACATATCCTAGAGCAACTGGATCCTCAGCTGCTGGTGGTAAGGACTACGCATATGATACAGCACTGAATATTACTGCTGTAGGACATGCTAAGAGTACATCAACTGATGCTGCTTACAACCCA
>PBPH01000108.1 GCA_002725475.1 Methanobacteriota archaeon
CTTAGAGTCACGTCGACGACGTGTTTGTCTTGCCATTGATGTTGTGTCCTTTCTGTCTCACAAGATTCCGAGACGGGTTGGGCGCCACTCGGATGGTTATATAAGGTCTACTCTAAAAATCGTGCTCAATTTGAAGGCAGAAGCTTACCGATGCAGTCACCAAAACCTATCCTATAATTTTCACTTTGACACCATCCTTTCAGCATTACACTGTCACCATCTTCCAAAGCTAGTCTCTCATCACCATTCGAAAGTTTGATAGGTTCACTCCAACCCCATGTGAGTTCTAGCATAGATCCTCGATTTTCCTTTTCTGGGCCAGATATCGTACCACTTGCCAATAAATCCCCCGTTCGGAGATTACATCCAGTTATAGTATGATGAGCTAGTTGTTGGCACATATCCCAGTACAGATAGCTATAGTTGCTTGTAGATATGCAGTCATACGAATCCATCCTTCCAGTTTTCAGATAGATTCCCAGATTTATATCGAACGTGCTATCATTGTTGTTTCTCAAATATTCAAGTGGTTTTGGATCTTGTTTAGGTCCACTACATCGGAAGGGCTCTAGTGCCTCTAAAGTTATTATCCATGGAGAAACGGTAGTTGCAAAATTCTTAGCTAAAAATGGACCAAGAGGTTGGTATTCCCAAGCTTGAATATCTCTAGCAGACCAATCATTTACAAGTGCTAAACCGAATATGTGCTCTTCAGCATCATCTACAGATACATTCTCGCCCAGATTGGTTCCATTTCCTATGAAGACTCCCATTTCAAGTTCAAAATCCATTCTCTTACTGCCGCCGAAGGAAGGTACATCCATGTTTGGAGCTTTTGACTGACCTTTTGGTCGTGAAATATCTGTTCCATTGACAACAATAGAGGATGCTCGACCGTGATATCCTACAGGTAAATGTAACCAGTTTGGCATCAATGCATTCTCAGGACCTCTGAATATCGTGCCGACGTTTGAAGCATGTTCCCGTGAAGAATAGAAATCAGTGTAATCTCCGACATCAATGGGGAGCTGCATTTCTACTTCATTCATAGAAATCAAAACTTCATTCTTCAAATCATCATTGTCTCTGAGAGCTCCATTTTCTTCACTCAACAATCTACTTATGACTAATCTGGTATCTTTCCATGCTTTTCTGCCCAACGACATGAAAGCATTTAGTGTAGGTTCATGAAACACTTCAGTTCCTTCTACCTCCGTCCCTTTGAATAATCCAGCGTCATCAAGTAGCGCTAGGTCCAGTACATAATCTCCTACTGCAGTCGCGACATGCAAATCTCCTCCACTCTTCGGGCAAAAAACGCCAAATGGAATATTCTGTATGGGGAAATCCGACTCCCTGTCTACATCAACCCATGATTTAAGCTTCGGATTATGTGTTTCGTTCAATTACATCCACCCTAGTTGTTTCAAGTCATCTATAGGCTCTTGAAAAGAGCAACTGCCGTATGAGATTATACCATTTCTACGAGCATTTTCAATCTTTTCAGCATCAATTTCAAACTGTGTATCTCGATCATCCCCTACTTTCCAGGTCATAGAATTGTTTATAAAACTAAAATTCTCTACATTTTGGTCATCGATTATATGGGATAAAAAAATGAACATTCTATATTTTTCCTGAGAGTTCTTTGGTTTTGGAAAAGTAGTTGCAAGGATTCCGGCCCCAAAAGTATTGACGAATCCGTGCATAAATTCATCATATTCCTCTGCAAAATGGCGAATTGGATGATGTAAACCGGCAGTAAATTTCATTGGAATGCCGATGATAACACAAGTTTGTATCATAGCAGCTACTTGTTCTACCCTTGGAAATGCTTCTTTGACTATTCCACCGCATCTTAGTTTTATTCCTGCATTATCGAGATTAGACAGCAATTTTACAGTTGGTAAAATTTCTTTATCCCAAGAACTATCATCTATTTCGGTTGAATAATTCATTCCAACAGGCGGTAATTCAGCAAATTCATGATAATGTGTCAATCCATTTTTGTTAAGTGAAGTTGTAACTATCTCCATCGTGCTTTTGGAGGGTGAATTTGAGGGCAATTTGCATTCATAAACATCAATCTCTACTTTTCCCTTATGTTTTTTCCTATAATAATTTATTTTTACAATATCTTTGCGAATATTATTTACGTAATCCTCGTCAGTATCCCCACCACTTCCTAAAACAGCTAGTTTCAGTCCACCAACATCACTAAAAAGATCTACAAAATCATCTAATTCATCCAATTTAGCAAGCGGTATTATGAATCTCCCGAGCATCCAAGAATATTTTCCGTTAAGGTGGTTTCTGTAATCATCAATTGCTTCATTAAGTGGTAAATTTGCAGGAGGAAAAAGGCCCGCATAATCTATTAGGCCATTCATGAAAGCTCTAATACTTTCTTTCATCAACTTTATTCGCCTAGAGCTTCCTGATATCCCACGCCATCTAACCAAGATTTCGCATAATCTGGGTCTTCAACATTTAGTGCGGGTTTAGCAACTTTAAGCGGGTAATGTGTATCCACCATAACTGCCAATTCATCCGTTCGTTCAGCCCCTATAGATGCTTCATACTTTCCGGGATGGGGGCCGTGCGTAAGTCCGTCAGGATGTAGAGTTAGGGAACCAAATTCAACACCTTTACGGGACATAAATTCTTTTGAATCATAGTAAATCACTTCGTCAGACATAACATTAGAATGATTGTATGGTGCAGGTATTGCGTTTTCATCGAAATCGAATGGACGTGGACAAAATGAACAAAGTACAAATCGATCACCTGCAAATGTTTGATGTACGGGTGGAGGTTCATGTATTCTACCAACAATTGGTTCAAAATCATGAATACTGAATGAATATGGATAGTAGAATCCATCCCACCCAACAACATCACAAGGATGGTGGCCTAATGTTACTTCAGTAAATCTATTCCTTTGTTTAACAATGATTTTGAATTTACCTTTTTTGTCATGCGTTATCAGTTCATCTGGCCCCCTGAAATCTCTTTCTGAATATGGGCTTCTTTCAATGATTTGTCCATATTCGTTTCTATATCTCTTAGGTGTTCTTACTTCACTTGGCGATTCAACGATTAGAAAAGTATGTTCTTCATCATTCATAACATACTTGTGCAATATCCCTCTTGGAATTACTAGATAGTCACCTTGAGAATATTTTAAATTTCCAAAAGCACTTTCTAACGTTCCACTTCCTTGACTAACGTAGATGATTTCATCACCCTGAGCATTTCTATAGTAATAATCATCATTTTTATCAGGATAAGCCATCATCATGACAACATCGTCATTGAATAGGAAAGGAGTACGATCCATAATTACACTTCCACCTTTTTTAGCTCTGTTAGAATAGAAATGCCTCATACGTAGAGATTTATCATCGTCTTCTTCTATCTCAAAAGTTCCTATTTCTTTTGTTGATACAACTTCAGTTGGAGGATAAATATGATAGAGGAGTGAAGATGGCCCCACAAATCCCTTATTACCTTTCAATTCTTCATGATAAATATTACCATTATCATCTCTGAATACCGTATGTCTTTTCTTAGCTAATTTTCCTAGTTTGTGATATCTGTGCATTACAAATTTCCTCTCTCGGCTTGGTGCCTTTCAATCGCTTGAAACAAAGCTTTGAAATTTCCAACACCAAACCCCCTTGAACCCTTTCTTTGAATAACTTCATAAAACAAAGTTGGTCTGTCTTCTACTGGTTTCGTGAATAATTGTAGTAAATATCCTTCATCATCACGGTCAACAAGTATTTTCAATTTCTTAAGAACTTCCATGTCTTCATCAATAACACCAACTCTTTGCGCTAAATCTTCATAATAAGTATCTGGTACTTCTAAGAATTCAACTCCATTTTCCTTTAATTTTGTAATAGCTTTGATAATATCATCCGTTAGCAAAGCAATGTGTTGAACACCAGGGCCATCATAGAAATCTAAATATTCATCAATTTGGGACTTTCTTTTCCCTTCAGCAGGTTCATTTATTGGAAATTTTATTCTTCCATTGTCACTTTCCATAACTTTGGACATTAGCGCCGAATATTCAGTTGAAATCTCATCGTCACTAAAATGCTGAAGTTGAGTAAAACCCATTATATCTGCATAAAAATCCACCCATCTTTCCATTTTACCAAGTTCAACATTCCCGACAATATGATCAACGAATCTTAAACCAACATTACTTCCTTTAATGTTACTTTCTACAAATCCTGGAAGAAATATACCCTCATAGTCATTATGAGAAATAAATGAATGTATAGTATCACCGTAAGTACAGATAGCAGCCTGAGTCACGCTTCCATTTTCATCACTAATATCATTTGGTTCTGAAGCACTTTGTGCTCCTCTTTCAATACAAGCCTTGTAGCATGCTTTTGCATCATCAACATGGAATGCAATATCCTTGACACCATCACCATGCTTTTTGATGTGTGAAGAGATACCATTGTTTCCGTTAAGGGGAGTTGAAAAAATTAACCTAATTCTTCCCTGTTCTAATACATAGCTAGCCTTGTCACGATTACCAGTTTCTAATCCTGAATATGCAATTTGATTAAATCCAAAAGCGGTTCTGTAGAAATAAGCGGCCTGTTTTGCATTACCCACCCAGAATTCTATGTGGTGTACGGCTTTCAGTGGAACTGGGTCTTTACTCATTGAGATTCTCGTTATAGGGCTTACATAACCTATGTTTTCATGCGGGTAAAATACTATGCATTATTAAAGACTCGTTCAAGAACTAGCCTGATAATAGTTGTACCATTCGTAAGCATAAGTAAAATCAGAAGCAGCATCATTAGATTCTAGAAGTATTTCCCATCCCCCTACTATTTCTACTTCACTTGTAGTGAAGTTGAGGGATTGTGTTTCTCCCTTGTCTATGCTATCAGACCATTTAAATAAATCTTGATTGTTTACTCGGATAGTAACTGTAACATCAGATGAGTATCCGGTATTGCCAAAAGCTGCAGCACTATCACCAGTTACATTGATGTAAATGCTTACGGTTTCAACATATGGATTTACAGTAGCAGACACCGTACCACTTGAACTACCAC
>PBPH01000109.1 GCA_002725475.1 Methanobacteriota archaeon
CTTATGTCTTCCGAGCCATGGAAAGAGGAATGGAACAAATTCACTCCCGAAGCCATTGAGGAAATGAAGGAGTATGCCGACCAAACTCACCTTCACCGTGAATGGATGAGTTATGTCTATGAAAAAGATGGAAGATACCATTTAGGAAAGCCCTCATACGGTGATGAATCCCGAATTGAAGTCAATCCGAATGAAAAGGCAAAGGAAGATTCTTCCAAAGGACTGTCGGAAAGTGAAAGGAAATGGACTATTCACGGACACCCGCTAAAAGACGGGAAAATCTATACAGGTCGCCAATACTTTTCATCAACAGACATTCTGCAAGAATTTGTAAAATCAAGAGATAATGACGAAAAAGTGGTGCAATATGTCGTTTATCCCCATCAACAGGAGAAAGACGGTCAGAAAGTCATCCATAATCGTGTTCGCATCCTTGTGTTCCCTAACCGTTCAACCATTATCAAAGCGATGAAGATGGCACACCCTAACATGACTGATGAGCAAATAATGGCTATCAGCGAAAAGAACGGCTACAATAAGAATGCCGTTGATGGTTCTTTGAAGAATGACGCAGGTGTTGATTGGTTCGCATTCCAAGAAGCACTCGGAAAGTTAGGATATATGGGCATAATTGATATTGAAGGCCCAAGTGCAAATAGTGTGAAGGTTGATGCGGCAGATACAATGTTCGTGCAAAATGCAGAAGGTGGAAGTTATAATTGGCTTACTCTCGGATTGGTTGCCCTTGCTTCTGCCGCAATCTTGAAGTGGGCTACAACAGGGAAGGTGCTTGGTGCAGATTACACCACAGAAGAAGGATTTGATGCCGATTTTGAAACAAAGCACTTTTGGAAGTGAAATGAATGAGGGACAGAACCCTCCTTTCCGTCATCTCTCTTGCAGGGATTTTTGGCGTTTATCTAATTTCTAAGGCTAAAAGCGGAATTAAGTCACCGCCGTCACTCCGGGAAGATTCAAACCTTAAACTTCTGTATCGCCTCAAATTAGAAGAAGAAAAACAGGCAGAAATTATTGGGGACTATTTTGCTCATGGTGTTGGAGGAAGTGTTTTCCGATTACCTTCGGGTGATGTGTTGAAAGTGGTGTCCCTTGAAAACGATATGACGGGTGAGGGTGGCGACTTGAATCGTGACCAAGCAACCTTCATAGAAGATTTATGGGTCAAAAAACTGCGAGGCGAACCCTCTTTCATTCCACAATTTGCAGACATTAAACACTATCATAGAGGCTATGCAGGGCCAAAAATGGCGAGATTAGTCAATGGAGAATCACCTGCTTACGGAAAACGACCCCTGCGTGTGGGTGAAAGAATTGCATATTGGGTTATGGAATATGTGCCTACTATTGGAGAAGGCGAAATGTCCGAGATGGAAATAAAGGGTGGGCAAAATATGATTAAATCATGGGGTAAGCGACATGGATATACGATTCACGATTTGCACCCTTCTAACTTTGGAGAAAGGGAAGATGGCTCATTTGTCGTTTTTGACCCTTGGCCGAGTAAAGATTAAAGCAAATCCTTGACCGCTTTTTGAGCATCGCCATTGTTGGATGCAGGGATAATCAAATCAAATAGGTCTAACGGAATCTTATCCACTTCTGTTTCCGAAGCATCGGTGCGATTGTTCCAATGAACCTCCCAATCATCACCATAAGTGTCTTGAAGCCTTTGTTTCTGTAAATCCTCGCTGATAACCAATTTCACAAGTGTCCATCCATTTTCCTTCAAGGTTCGGGCTTCATTGATGAAACGAACATCATCACAAACTGCTAATTCATGTTTGTCTGCCTCTCGCATCAAAGCATCTAACCATACAGATTCACGGATTTCACGCATTTTCATCCCTATTTGTTGTAAAAGTGGTCTATCTTTCTCTTTCATTCCGAATAATTCACGACCTACTCGTTTTACTTCACCCGCCATTGAAACTACAACGAATCCTTCAAGGGACAGGTCTTCTGCTACGGTGGTTTTCCCACTCGCCATTTTGCCGCATATTCCAATTTTCATTTTTTATTCACTCCTGTCGGTGGTTCGCACATTACGCACACTAAGTCCTTCGTTAATGAAGGGCGTGGGTAAGGAGTATTACAAATGCGGCAATCCTTCCATTCCATCAAATCACCTGTTGTGTATAATTGATTCCGCTACATACGGAGGCAGAATTCTTGCTAAGGGATTGTTTTTCATCCCCCGTTCAAAGTGGAACATGAAAGAAGGGTCTATGATATACACATCGCCCTTATCATCTTCGGAACGAACACATCTGCCCATCATTTGAGCCAATTCCACCGCCGTCATCATTTGATACCATTTAGGGTCGTTTTCTGCTTTGGCTTTTACTTGAATATCTCCAAGTGGCCCGAAAGGAATCTTCGCAATTACGGTGAAATCAACCATCTTTCCATCAAACCCTTGATTAGCATAGGTGGAGATGAGTATTTCATTGTTCTGTTCATCTTCAAACTCTCGGAATACTGCATCCCGCTCTTTAGGAATCTTAGAGTGTTGTCGCAACCTTGCATAAACCAATGGGTGATTGTCTTTTAGAGCCTCCACGATACCGTTTTCAATATCGTCTGTGAAAGGTAAAATCAATCCCTTTTGGTCGGGATATTTAGCGGCAATTTGAGCGATAGCATCAGCGCACTTCTTGTAAGATTCTAACCCTCTTTCCTTACGGGATAATTTTCCACCCTTAATGTGAGTGTAAATGGGTCTATTCTGTTCGGGGAACGGTGAGTAATCCACCTTAATGAAAGTAGTTTCGTCTTCTTTCAATCCTAATTCTCGCCCGAAGATTTCGTAGTCAAGAATTGTTCCCGACATAAAAATCCTTTGTTGGCCGAGTCCCAAAAGTAATTCTTCTGAATAATCTGCAACCTTTAGCGGTTTGAATGCAACCCATGTCGGATATTCATTGTGTTCATCCACTTGATAAACCCAATTTTCCCAATCCGTAGCAATTGAACCCAACAAATCATCAATCCGAGATACACAATTAGAAGCATAACTCAATTCTCGCTTATCGTATTTGGTTTGAGCATCCTTATCCCGCATTTTTCTTTTGATTTCCTCTCTCAAAGCAAACAAATATCGCCCGAAGGTTTGTAGCGATTTTTTCCGTTCTTCTAAAGGTGTAGTCAAAGTCATGGATTTCAATTGAGGGACACCAAAAGAGCCGTTCCCATCAAAGACCTTGAATAGAGTTTCTCGTTGTTTTCGGAATATATCTTTCTTTTTCTCGCTTTTTGCATTAGAGATGTCTTGTTGAGTCGGCAATCGGAACAATTTTTCCAACATTCTTTGTGATACGGTCAAACTGTGAAAACTCATCATGTTGTTTGCTAATTGGTGTGCTTCATCCACAATCAAAAACGGGCGTTTGGGGAGAACCTTTCCACTCTTGTTAATCGCCATCATGTAGGCAGTATTTCCAACAAAGAACATGGCTTTTTGCGCCCTCGTCAATGCACCGTAATAGTCGCACATCTTGTTAGGGTCTGCATTGAAATTATACACACCCATTTCATCCTTTGGAGTCATTTTAGTGCATTTGAATCCTTTTGCGTATTTACAAGGGGCAAGTGCCGCAGAACACTTTTCGGGACTTTTATCGGTGGCCGCTTCCAATGCTTCGTATGCTAATTTTACATCATCACACCCTGCCTCCACATCAAGAAGGCAATCATAGTTTCCACGACCCATTACGGATTTCATATACGGCATTTCTTTGAGATATTGAGCCTGTAATCCTTTCAAGTGCGTGACGATATATGCAGGGACTCCGAAGGCTTGAGCAATTGTCTTTGCTAAGGCGGATTTTCCACTTCCTGTGGGGCATTCTAACACAATGTTCCGATAACCACCCTTCACCGCCTCCATCATTGGCCCTAAGACCTGTTTTTGAATATCACGGAGAGGGTGAAATTGAGTATCTTTAGACAAGGCATCATAATCAAATTGTATTGGGACAGTCCCCTCATCCACCGACACTTCTTTGAAACCCGCACCATTTTCCGCAGGTTCATTCCATTTCACGACACCAACCTCTCCAATATCGGCTTCATCAGCCGCTTGTTCCAAAATCGGAAGCCATTCACCCAAGTTAAATTCATCAAGATTTTCCAATTCATCAAGGGTTAATTTGGTCTGCTTCTTTTCTTGCTTTCGGGCTTCAATCGGATTGTATCGTTCTTCACCATCCACATATAATGATAGACGATGCTTTTTACAAAACTTTTCAATCACAACGATTCGTTGAGAATCTTCGGGAAATGCCCCTTTGAAATCTTTGTTTCGGAAATCATATTCCAAGCCGAGTGTATTTTTCAATTCATTACGATGAGGGAAGGTTTTTCCACATACTCGGACAACAAGGAAACCCATAGGGTTTTCAATTGCCCAATCCCCTATATCAATGCTATGATGATTTAGATAACAAGAGGAACAACAGATATTCATGGTGCAATTATTTTCAGCAGGTTTCAACATCCCACACCCACGCAAGGCGCATAGGGGCGGAGAGGACTCATATTTGGTATCATCACCCACGAATTCCACTATTGCGGTAGCAGACGGTGTTGGGGGTTGGGAATCTAAGGGGGTGAATCCGAGGGCATTTGCTGATGAAATGCTCATAAAAACCTATGCTTACATCAAACAAGGCGAAACTCATCCTAAAAACGCAATTACGGCTTCCTTCCCACATTTGTCGGAAGTCGGTTCGGCAACATTTTGCATGGGAAAAATGGATTCAGATGGAATTTTCCGAGTAGCAAACATTGGAGATTCGGGATTTATGGTCATACGAGATGGCGAGATATTGATTCAAAGTGAGGAACACCAACACCAATTCAATTATCCTTATCAATTGGGCATCGGTCAAGATGGGATGCCTCATGGCTTAGATTCTCCCGAAGATGCACAGATTTACACAATAGAATTAGAGGTAGGTGATATAATCGTGATGGGGACAGACGGGTTCTTTGATAATGTTTGGCCTAAACAGGTTCTTTCGTATTTTGCATCGCATCCTATCAACCCTAAACTCAATTCAAAGGAATTAGCCACTCTCGCCTACGAAGAATCCCAAAAGGATGATAATTTCATTCCCTTTTTCCAAAGAGCCAAGCAAGCGAAGAAGAATTTTGCTACATTTCAAGGTGGAAAAGAAGATGATATTTCAGTCATTGTTTCAATTGTTGATTAAGAGAGTTCCAAGAAACGGCGACCCTCGGAAAGCGATTTTAACCTCATTATTTGCTCATTTCTCCTAAAACCCCTCTCGTAAATAACGCAAAAAATACACACTATACGATGGCCTTGTTGCATTGATGGGTATTAGATAGTCGGAAGCACAAGATATTTTCATGTTGGACATTCCACAGAAATACTACGAACAAGAAGGATTCCTTTCGCTGATGGGAATTGGATATACTGCCGCACTTGCGGTCACAGGGCTTGGCC
>PBPH01000110.1 GCA_002725475.1 Methanobacteriota archaeon
CCCAGCCGTAAGGCCAATCAAAGTGACGTGCCCCAATTGTATGAATGAAGCCATGTTTGAAAATTAGCGGGGTTTATTGGTATGAATTATTCTGAAAAGCCCAGCACTAATATCAAGATGGAAAGGATGAATGAAATCATTACTGTCTGGATTCCAATTTATGGGTTTTTCCGCACCCTATCTGTAATTTGTTTAGTTTCTGTGCTAATGTCCTTAACGATGCTAGTATTATTCACGATCAATTACATTGGCTCTTCTTACGACATATTGGTGGGATTAGCGGTATATTCACTTGTCTGCATAGGGGTATTATACTACACAATTAAGTGTATAATTCGAAGGGGTGAAATTAGATTTGATGGACGCATACTTCGAATTGATTATCATGGGTTCAAAAATATAAATTTGGAAATTTTGAAAGAAGAAATTTCTATGATTCTACATGTCGGAAAGGGAAAAGCAATCGAAACAGGAATTGGGAAAAGTGATTCTACAATCCACTCATCCTTTTCAAAACTAATCTTTATTTTCAAAAAAGATATACGAAATCCATTGATGATAATGGGTGGGTGGCATGAAAAAGAAATTGAATGGATATCCTACCACTTGAGGGAAGCAATTGAGATTAGTAATCCTAACCAAAAGCAGATTGAAAAAATTAGCAAGAGGGTAAATTTCTCAACACAAGAGATGAATGGCGATCTACGAACAAAGAGTGAAGATAATTTAGAAGAACTGGAAAGTACTGGTATTATCTGATAAATATTTCAGATTCCCCAATAGTGTCCAGATGTTTCTTGTCTATCATTGATTGATTGAATCACAACTCTAACTGCCCAGAACAATACTAAAGCACCTAATGCTTGATCCCAATCTTCCCATAATATTGCAGGTTCAAGTGAATAGGTCTGATGTAGTACTTCGATTGCCATCTTTAATCCTGCACTGCAAATGGTCCAAATTACAATTCCAAAGGCAATGATTTGAACTGTGCGGCCACTAAATGTGCCCCTCTTCATTCTCAAAACTAACAGTGAAAGAGAGAGTGTTAGGAACGCCAATACAATCCATGTCAGAGCCCCTTGAAATACCAATAAGATGATTTCAAGCCCACCTGGTGTTGGGGTGGATGACATACTAGATGAATAAACACGCAAACCTTCTGCAATAGCAAAAATGGAGAAAAACACCATCGCCGCCCATAATATGGACGAGATCATCGCAGCATCTGCGTTTTCCCTCATATCCCTCATTACCCTATTCAGGTGTTGTTCAGCGCCGAGGCCTTTTGCCATGAGATAAATTCCAATGAAAAGTGGCATCAGACCGATAATTATTCCACCATTAGGCAAAATCATTCCTAGACCAATTAACATCAAGAATACTGAAAGTGGTACAAGTAATTTCATTCGCCACTTCTCATCTTCAATTGCTTTCACAATGTAATAGTATGTCCCCTCAATTCCTTTTGATTGTCTAACAATAATTTTCTGGACATGGTCTATGTTCAATCGTGACTGGATGATTGGTAGGATGCTCTCGTCTTCAGCCCCGTCTGTAACCAAGCTACCACGGTCTGGTTGAAAATTGTCAATTACTTCTTCCAGTTGCCTAGCAATAGCACGATCTGAACGAACGCCCACGCGCTCATCACCAGTCAATACTGCAATCTCAACTGCATCATTTGATTCTGCATTCTCCTTCAACTGGTCATGTAAATGAAGGGCGCCTAAAATCGCATTAGTGTCACTCTCTTCAGGATCAGCAATCCCAAGCCTAAGTGCAGCAGTTAGAACCTCTTTTCTACCAACAATTGGGCCGCGAATACCTGCTTTTTTACCAAGATCATCATCGCGGTCGACTGAAATGACTAGTGTTCTTGTCATGCTCTGCCACCCGCCTTCTCTGACCCTGAGACGTGCTGCCTCTCTATGAATTATTGTCCTCGGAGTTTGTCTGGGATGCAATGCTTGGTGTTTGGTCACCTTCGGCAGTTGCATAATTTTCTTCTCTGGATCTTCTGCGCTGTTTAGCACGCACATATTTCAAAGGGTGCGTCAGCCATTCAAATTGGCATAAACGGTCAGTAACTAGTCCTTGATCAACGGGGCACCTAGCAGCCATTTTCAAAGTCTGACATTTCTCTGGTGTGTACTCTCCTTCGTACAAATGACCTAATTGATAACGAGTTGTTTCTTCATTGTAATCAGGGGCATTAACGAAAAATGATTGGGCTTGATCAATTGAAAGGGCAAGTGCTCTACTCATATTAGCAAGAAATCTCCGACCTGCATGGTTGACGTTTTCACCTTGAGATAGGTCTGTAATTGCAGAAGTCATACAAGGGGGCCAATCTCCTTGATGTACTGCGGTTATCTCGATTTCTTGGCTCTTTTGAAGTTGCAATTCTGCAACCATCTTGCCAACAGGGTCTGCAAATTTTGCTGCAAATTCATCGTCCATATTATTCATGTTGTGCTTGCACCTATCAACTAGAACCTCACGAATCCTTTCTTTGATGAGTCGCGCCAATCTTTGTTGGGAGTTTTCACCACTAGCTTCACTAATTGTCACCCAACCGTCTCTTGTTGGTCGATTTACCAAATTCCAATAATGACCGGTGATTCGGGGTGATATTTCGATGAAATCAACCATGGGAATCTCAAAGATGATTTTGGATGGCCTGCTTGCATGAATTGAGCCACTTGATGCTTCTTGGGTTTTGATACGAATATCTGAAAGATATGTTCTTGCAACCGTATCAAATGTTTCACTATCAGTTAATTCACCTAGAATTTTGTCAGCCCTGCTAGCTTCACCTTCTACCCACCTCTTTACGAGACGTTCGTCAAATGATGCGCAAACAACAATCATGGCATAGTAAAAACCCAATCCTTCGACCATCTGTCCATATGGCTCATGGATGTCCTGTCTAGTAGTGGAATCTACTCCTTCGTCTAATTTTATTGACTCCAGCATTCGTTGCATCCCACGAATTCTAATTGGTTCTACCCATTCACCTTCAATCAAAGAATCGAGGTTGATGTTATTATCAGACAATAATTCCTTCAACCATTTATCCCCTTGAGGGAGGAAGGGAAATCGCGCCAAAAAGGAGGGCGATTCGATTGTTGGGGGTCGGTGCGGGATGGGCATTGGCAACAGGGGACCTTCGCTCGGGTTCTTGAACTCTGAGTATAGCGGGGGTATGGGGATGAACGTGGTTGGGCCTGCAGGCGAGAAATTGCAAGCGGTGGATTTCGCGCTAATTGAAATTCAATCTCGGATTCGTTCTGATTTTAACTGGGACGTGGCAGATGACTACGATAGTGCTGAAGCTCTAGCTGATTCTGCGAGTGGCCTAAATTGCACAAATAATGCATTTAACAACTTAAAGGACCGTTTTAACAACTGCTCGAATGTTGTAATTTTAGGGGCTGCAGTAGAGCCAAAAGATTTGTATCCATTTGATAATGAATGCCTATTTGTAGCAGCAGATGGAAGTGTTGGGGTGTTTGATGAACTACCAGATGAGGATGCGAAATCTGCTTGGCAACGTCTAGCACTTGTCGTCTCTGATGCTGATGGCGGTGATGCAACACTTAAGGCGGCCTCGATGTCAATTCCATTTGCACTTCATGCACACGGGGATAACAAGAAGGAGTGGCCTAAACTATTATCAATTTTAGATACTCAATGTGACTTATTACTTCTAACACACCAGTGCCCAGATGAAATTAATGGGATGGTAAATCCTGGTGGTTTTACAGATGGTGATAGAGCTGCATGTATTGTTGCTGCTTGTGATGTGCCAATTAGTAAAATTACTTTGTTAGGTTTTCAAAGCGATTTCGTAGGTAGGTGGACAGGGATCACTGATCCCGTACTCAAATTAAGGAAACTAAAATGGATGGATGAGGTCCTCCAATTGTTGAAGGGGGTCGCATAATGAATCAGAAATCGAAGAAAAAATATGACCCAGATGCACCAATCAAACCTTGGGCTGCTATGATTACATGGGTTATATTGAACTTAATTTGGTTCGCGCTTTCACCAATGGGGACGCCACATCCAGTACTCTCTGAAAAAGGAGGTTATAGGGAATATTACGAAATGACTGTGCCTGATGTTATGGGCTCGGAAATGCCTTTCGAAGTCGTTTGTGAGGTGTATATAGTTGATTCAAATAAAGAAAACGTAAACATTAGTTGGACTCTTTGGGATAAAGAAAAAAGATTGGAAGTAAATCCCACACCCCAGTTGAATTATTTTGGAGAAATTGATGAATGTTCAAAATTGAACGAAAATATCCCTCCAGGGGATTATGAATTAGAAATTAGATTCTATGATGAAAATGGGAGTTTGATCCTTTGGGAAGATTCGGCAGAAATTGTAAGAGGTGATTTTGAAATGATGTATTGGATATATGCGCCCCACATAATTTCAGGTTATGTGATAGCTAATGTTCTTGGATTAATTATTCTCATTACAGATCAAACCGCTAAAAGATGGAAGCGTGCAAAAGTATTGGCTAGAAGGCTCCCCATGCATAAGCAACGCCACAAAGAGGAATGGGAAACTCTGCATGAACAAATGGAGGGAAGTGGAGATGTTTCTGTAGAGTCATTTGAAATTGAATTGGGCTCTAGTTCAGAGGAAGAACGTGAGAATATTCGAAAGAGATTCGCTGAAGAAATAGATGAAGAAGAAGTTAGTGATAATATCGGTGAGGATGAAATAGAAGGTAATGAAGATCTTGGAGTGGGTGATACTAAAGGTCTTGAAGGTGAAGCAGAGGTAGACGAAGATATACACACCGTTGGTGATATTTGGCGACGTATTCAAGATAAAGAGAGTTGAAAATTACAAGAGGGAGATGTTTATGGATGGAAAGAGAAGAATATCCCCTAAACTGATTGATGATCTTCAACCAATTCAAGTTGGTGAAGATGGTGTTGTTTATGAAATCACTAAAGATGAAAATAAGCCATCTTGGTTTTGGGTTTTACTTGGAAGAATTCTGATTCTTTCTATAGTTGGATTTTCACTACTGTATTATCAGTTTGAGTCACTAATCATTGTCATCGTCTTATTCATCCTAGTTGTACCAATGGAAAAAATATTTCCAAGACATAAAGGACAGATGGTTCGAAGACCAAAATGGACACTCGATGTGACATATGCACTTTCACAGCCTTTTCTGAATGTATTCGGAGTCATATTCGCAGTCTTCATCAGTTTCTTCTCTTTCACATGGGTACTAGGACTAATTGTTAACTATTTTGGGGTCGTTGAAATGATCCCATCCTATATCCAACCAATTGTTGCTTTCGTTCTTTTTGATTTCTTTGGATATTGGGCGCATCGCTGGTATCACGAGGTCCCTGAACTCTGGAAATTCCATGCAATCCATCATTCTCCTGAACACATGGATTGGATTAGTGGTTTTCGCGTACATCCTATGGATTTCGCTTTGATTGGCCCTGGTTTCTTCTTCCTAATTTTCGCAGGTTTCAGTCCAGAAACGAGTGGCATTCTCGCTGCACTTCAGATTATTACAGGCTTATTTCTACATGCTAATGTGAATTGGAAGTTACGACCTTTCCATCGCTTAATCCCCACCCCAGAGTTTCATCATTGGCATCATGCTAATGAAAAAGAGGCACACTGCTCCAATTATGCTGGATTCCTTCCGCTTTGGGATATCATATTCGGCACCTATTACATGCCTCCTGACAAGCGCCCGGAGAAATATGGAGTTGATGATGAACTGCCTGAAGGGATGCTAAGTCAATTGAAATATCCAATAGAAGATTGGAATAATCCTTTGAGATTTATTATCCACCCATTCCGAACAATCGGTTCTTGGTTACGATTTTCCAAACAAGTTCTGAGGGGAGTCTGGTATTCGACCTTCCGAAAAAGAGGGAACTACCAACCAAACTTCCGGGATTAGTACTTTGATTATCTAATTGGTATCAAATAAAATCATCCAGAGTATATACTTTGACTCTATCATTATTGAAAAGGCTGTCAAGTGATTTTGCTAGCACACCATATTTTTGTTGTGTGTATTCAGAAGTACCATAGGTTTCCATTACGTGATTTGCAACCTTTACATATTTCCTTACTGCACCTTCAGATACTGTCATGATTAGGTTACCTCCACATTGAACATCTGTCTCTGAACGCGTAATTGCTGCTGCTCCTGTGGCCGCTTTTGACTGTTTGATACATTTACCAGCAAGCGGTGCGCGTCGGTACTTTTCACCACATCTACCACACCTGACTTTTTGTCTAGTAAAGGCAAGTAAATTACCGCGTAAATCAGGGAAGAAATGAGATTCGACCACAGAGGATGCAACTTTCTCAACGTTTACCGCACGTAATTTTTGAGCTAAGGCAATCTGTGCATTTAATTTATCAACCATCGTTTCAAGTATTTTGTAAGCAGAATTTGCAGGCCCGGCATCGAGTGACGTTAAATCATGAGTGAATCCGTATCCCCTTAATGCACCAACTGTTCCTATTCTCTGAGCTACAACATCCATACGATCGACTATATCATTAGGGTCTGCCATTTCTAGTGTTGACTCATAGAATGAGCGGGGATAAAACCAAGATGAATCTACATTAAGGGCTTCTTTATCTAATTCTGAAGGTATTAATCTTGTAGTTAGCACAAGCGGGGCGTCCATGCTACCACCCCTATTTGCTGGAAGAATTTCTTTTGAAAAATTGAGAAGACCGTCTAGTAAAAGCATGAGGCAATCTTCGTCCCCATCACAATTCCTACGTTTGGCCGCGTGGAAAAGGGTATGTGCATAACCTCCTGATGCTTTGGTAAAACCAATGATTCTACAAAGCACCCCTCCCGATGTATGGGGAGCTAAGGCGATTGTAAGTTGCCCAACTAAATCTTCAGCAGTTTCTACGTTATAGAATGGTTCAGTTTCATAAAATCTAATTAATAATTCATCGATATAATTACAAGTATTAATGAAATGTTCAATTCCTTTGGTACTAGGAATGAAATCTTGAGGGAAAAGTTCTAGAATTTGTGAATCGGATTTTAATGGATTACCAACTATGTCTACACTATAGCCAAGTTCAAACAACTTTTCCCAAGATGTACCAATTTCACATGGTCGAAAATGGGTGACCGGGATATCAGACATATCGAATCTTACGGTTCCATCTCTAAATACCGGTATTGAATGGCGGGCTCGCAATATTCCTTTCTCAATAGGTTCTGGAGTTTGAGACTTAGAACTTAGGCCCTTAACACCCTTTATTTTTGGTAAAACATCAATTCCCAGTTCTTCAATTTTTGATTCTAATACTTGTCTAAGCGGAACTGTTTGTAATTCTCCAGTTCTACGGCTTCTTGAATTAACTGATTTTCTAGAAATAGTTCTACCTTTACAACTAGAGTTGGGGTCCATTTTGTCAAAACGATGATGGCATCTGACAAAGGGTGATGGTTTTCCACATTTAGTACACTCTCTTACTCCCATTGAAACTCGCAGGTTTCCTTTACTTGAAGCTACAGTAATGAGCCGCTGAGGGCCTCCTTGAGCAGCTACTGGAAACAATGCGTTAACTGACGTTTTCATCAATCGGTGTGCTGCCTTTTCGGGCCTAGCCATTCTAGCCCCTATTCTCACTGGTGCGTTATGTTGCCATCTAACTTCACTACATTCTCTAACGATATGTAACGCGCCCTCCACCGCGTGATCTTCAAGAAGATTCTGAGCTGCAAAAAGTCTGTTAGAATTATCGGGCCCTTCATCAATTACCAATTCAGCAGCTTTTTCTCCGGCTTGGTCCGTTGCTGATATCCCTTCACCACGCTGGCGCGCTGCAGTCTCTGCGGCAATCCTCACTCTCGAACGTTCAGTTTCAAGAAGTTGAATTCGTTTTTCTTCGACCTCGACCATTTCAATAGCATTTTTGAGGCTTTTTAATCGGTCATCAATATGGGGCGAGAAATTCACTCTTTCAATCACTTTTTGATTTTTGATTGAAAGACCTAGACCATCTAGCATCCCTTCCCATGCAGATGTAACAACAATATCATCACCGTCATGATGGTGTGGAATTCCCAACAACATTAGAGATGATTTGATTAATCCATGAGATTTGTGAATATCCCCGCACTCCCATTTCCCCCTTAATGGATCAATAATAGAGATGTTTCCACCAGGAATTTCTTGTACGGATTCATCTCCTGTACCAATAGGTTTCCAGTTGGCAGCAGCCCCTTCAAATTTCAACCAATTTTCTGATTTAGAATCTTTATTCCATGTGCCTTCAATAGATTCTTCGGCTGGTATAATTGATGCGTTCATAATTGCTGAATGTAGAGGAGGCATCCATTCAATAGGTAAATCAAGCCAATTAATATTCCATGGCGGGGGGACTGCTGTGTTGAATTCGTGACATATACTTATACAAGATTTCCAATCAAAAGAAAGTCCCCTAAGGTGTTCAACCCACTCCCTCTTAAGATGAAAATTATCTAAATCATCATTCGAAATATCTCCAGGAATTCCTGCTGGGTGTTCGCTTCGATCTGACTCCAATGTTTTGATAAAACGAGATAGAGATTCTTCGTCTACTAAATTTTCTATTATTTCTGCTGACCACCAATCACGGTTGTACCCTGATGGAACTAGATTCTTATTATTCTCTAGAAATTCCCCATAACCAAGCATAAACTCTCCATTATCCCAGATAATATTTGTTTCATTTTCTAGTTCTGGCCATTTTTCAATTAAATCAACCCTGCCAAATGTTCCATTGTTGTGTAATATAGTTGGACCTTGTAAAGCATCTGATGGTGTGATTGCACAAGCTTTACCTGGCCTTTCAATTTTCAATTGAGTCCCTACAGAAATGAATTCACCCAATGCGTGCATAGTTACAGGTGAAAGTGAACCTGCAGCAAGTCCGGTTGCCCTGGTCCGACCATATCTTAATCGAAAACCACCTGCAGCTAGTGGTTCGCCAAATACTGGTCGCCCTGCTATGATATCTTTCATGAATCTATCATTGGAATCCAAAGTTCTCTTCCTAACACCACTATTTCCTTCAGTAGTTGTTTTGTCTTTTTCAGCGAATTGGCTGATAAATTCCCAACCTTCTACATTTAGTCGCTCTGTGTGTTTACGCACTTTAGGTGCTTTAAGGCACAGCCCCTCGCCAATTACAAGCAACACGCCGCCGCGAACTCTAGTTCCGTCAACATTCTCAATATTACCAAAACCAGCACATTCCTCAGATTCCGTAGATTCTCCATTTACCATTACCGGGCAAGCTGTAACAATAGATTCTATTTCCTCTGGTGTTGGCTTATACTGAAGATTTCCGCGGTAAAGGCCAAATTCCTCCTTTACACGTTCAATTTCTTCATGTCTAGCAACATATCTCCCAACCTCCAATTCACGCCTAACTACATCAGTAATTAGCACAGCCAGAGCTTGGGCTGTACCTCCTGCTGCCCTAATAGGCCCACAGAAATCAACTGAAACAAACTGGGTGCCATTTGCATTGTTAAGCAATCTAACATTGCTAATTCCTTCTAATGGAGCGACTAATACTGCTTCTGTTAATATAGCTAAACCAACACGAAGCCCTACTTCAATTGCCTTCACCAAATCCCCAGTTCTAGTATGCATTCTTTTAGCAACTCGCTTGCTCATTTCAATCGATGTGGTTTCCCTATCTTCACGTGCTAAAATATCTCTTAACTCATCTGCGATTTCTAAACCTTCAAGATATTCTGCTAGTAATTTTTCAGTTCTATCTGCTAAATCAGATGCTCGAGGGATTTCAACGTGCTCAATAATATCCTTACCTAATTTCCGAGCCTTCTCGGCAATTTGATATTCAATTTCACACCTCTCATCTAACCATTTTTGATATGATTCCATTTCAGCAGAAAGGCGATTCTCGTCCCATGCATGTAACGTTGACAATCATACCCCCCCCGCGAACAATGGAGTTCGGGTGGCGGTTGTTCAAAGTCATTCTGCTTAGAATTTCAATTTATTTTCATCAATAATGACTCGTAACCTTGATGGCCCTAACCTGAGAAGGTATAATTGGAGAAGGGGTATGGCTGAATTAACTGATGTTGGATATGCGAAAGATGCTTTAATTGAGAAAATTAGGGAATTGGCTTGGCTACGTTCAGACTATGAAGAATTTACACTTGCTAGCGGTAGAAAAAGTAGGCACTTCTTTGACATGAAGCCTGTTATGATGGACCCTGAATGCGCACATTTTCTTGGAGTTTTAATTCACGACGAATTAACAAGAATTGGGGAGGTTGACAGTGTTGGTGGACTAGAACTGGGAGCGGTTCCACTAACTGGAATAGCAATAGCAAAGGCCAGTGTTGGAAGTAATTTGAAGGGTTTTATTATTCGAAAAGAACCAAAAGGAAGAGGGGGGAGAAAAACCGGAAACCCACCAGGAATTGAAGGATCGACCCTTAGTTCAGGAGATCGATGTGTGATTCTTGAAGATGTTACTACCACCGGTGGTTCAGCATTGAAGGCAGTTGAAAGATTGATTGAGATTGGATGTGATGTTGTGGCCTGCATAACAATTCTAGACAGACAAGAAGGGGGATTGGAAGCTTTTGAAGCTGCCAATATACCACTTTACCCATTAGCCACACTAGAAGATATTGAAGGGTAATCATCAATATCCCTATCCCCCCACCATGATTCATGACCAATGTAATTATGAAGACAAGTATGGGTGATGTGACGATTGAATTATTCACTAAAGAAATGCCAATAACTGCAGGTAATTTTCTCGATTTAGTGGACAAAGGGTATTATGATGGATTACACTTTCATAGAGTAATTAAAGGATTTATGATTCAGGGTGGATGTTCGAACTCAAGTGATCCAAATTCACCTAGATGCGGTACAGGTGGGCCTGGCTACACTATCCAAGACGAACACCCTGATGATGCTCGATTCACTAATGATGTAGGGACTTTATCGATGGCAAATACTGGAAGACCTAACTCGGGTGGTTCTCAGTTTTTCATAAATACCAATCACAACAGATTTCTAGATTGGTGGGACAGATCAACACCCTCTGCACACCCTGTTTTTGCGAAAGTGACTGATGGGATGGATATAATCAAGACCATTGAAAGTTCTCCAACAGGCCCTCAAGATAGGCCTAATACACCTATAAAAATAATATCAATTACTAGGTCTTCTTAAAAATAAACGCAGCACTAGTCGTTAATTTATTAAATAAGTAATGCCAGCAAGGACCATGGCAAAGCACCGGGCCGGGGACCGCCGAATTATCAGCATAAGCATTCCAGAGAGGTTAGCAAAGCGCCTAGATAGGAAAATTGGCAGAGGGCGTCACAACAATAGATCTGCAACAATCACTCGCCTAATTACTGAAGGATTAGATAGTGAAGGATTGGTTGCATCAAACAATGAAGATGTTACGCCACTTGTAGCAATGAATGTGTCAGAAAGTATCCGTGTGGAAAGTGACACGATGGGCGAGTTAGAGGTGCCTGCTGACAGATACTATGGTTGCCAAACAGCCCGCTCAATGATGAATTTTGACATCGGCAATGACAAAATGCCGAGAGCCATGATTCGTGCTTTTGGAATTCTAAAACAAGCAGCTGCTGAAATAAACTTAGAACTTGGTGAATTAGAAAAAGATACTGCAGAACTAGTAATTGCTGCTTGTGATGAAGTTATTTCCGGCGCATTGGACGATCACTTCCCCCTAAAAATATGGCAAACCGGCTCTGGAACTCAAACAAACATGAATACAAATGAAGTTGTTGCAAATAGAGCAATCGAATTAGCAGGAGGAGAACTAGGTAGTAAAAATCCAGTCCATCCAAATGATCACGTTAATCGCGCTCAATCAAGTAATGATACTTTTCCAACAGCCATGCATATCGCTGCCGCTGAAGAAATTGAACATCGACTACTACCTGCGGTAAAACACCTAAGAAATTGCCTAGCAATGAAAATGGATGAGTTCTCAGATATTGTAAAAATTGGTAGGACACACCTCATGGATGCTGTGCCACTTACCCTCGGGCAGGAGTTTTCCGGGTATGTTTCCATGGTAGAAATTGACTTGAAACGTATTGAAAATGCCTTGGATGATTTACTTGAATTAGCACTGGGCGGGACTGCAGTTGGCACCGGATTAAACACGCACCCTGAATTCGCCGATTTAGTTGCAAGAAAGATTGCGGATAAAACTGGCATGAGTTTTTACTCTGCCGAAAACAAATTTGCTCAATTAGCAGCACACGATGCGATTGTAGCGGCATCGGGAGCATTGAATGTTCTTGCTGTATCATTAATGAAAATCG
>PBPH01000111.1 GCA_002725475.1 Methanobacteriota archaeon
CCTCATTCAATATTGGTCCAACTACCGAACCTCTGTTGAATGGTTCTGGCATTGGTAATTCTCCACTTAATAGAGATGCATACCCTGCTCTAATCTTAGCCTGCAACTCATCTGTTTCAAAATATTCTTGTTTATCCATAGTGGCTTCACGTAGAGTGCCATGGGTGATTCTACGTAGTGCCATTTCTGGATCACAATCTACCCAAATACAAAGGTCAGGAATACAGGCGGCACTATTCAATTTAGCAATATCTTCCAACCCAATTTCTCCAACAATTCCTTGGTAAACAAGTGATGAATGGACATTGCGTTCTGAAATTACAATCATCCCTTTCTTCAATCTAGGAATTATCCAAGCGTGTGAATGGTCTAGACGGTCTGCAGCAAACAAACTCGCCTCCCTAACTGGTCCGGCTTCACCCGTCCTTACAGATTCTACAGCTAATTGGCCCAGTGGGTGGTCACGTCGAGGCTCACTAGTAATCCATATCGGAAAATTCGGGAATTCTTCAATGAGAATTTCTTCAAGCATCTTGGTGGCAATACCTTTGCCACTTCCATCTCCTCCTTCAATGGTGATGAGATACATGGCTCCGCCCCCGACCTATGACAGTCGCCGGGGTGGATAAACTGTCGCTATGGGGGGGGTGGAATCTCACTAAGAATTTTTAGTTGAAATTCAAGGCCCGATTCATTCTTGTTCATCTATATTGGAATCTTCAATAACATCACTAGCCTCATGTGCTACTAGACGAGCATTAGCAGGTAGTTTCACATTTTCTGCATTGAAATCGAATGGTTTAGGATTTGCAGCAAAGACTCCTGAGAAAAGCAAACCAATTCCAAGTCCCATAGGAAATCCGGTTAGCAGTCTTTTCAAATTCGTGGATTCGTAATCAGTTATTGCTTGGATTCCACCATCTAGGGCAGTAGGCAATAGTAGGAGGGCGATTCCTCCAAAGGCAAGTAGGAACCGTCTATCGGTGAAATAAAATTGTTCAACTTTGTTATCGGGTAGTACAGAAATTATTGTATCTCGAACAGTCCAGCGATTCAAACCTCTCTTCCTGAAAATCAAACCCCCTACAGCAATACCTGCAAAAATCCCCACATCCCTAGTGCAAATTGGCATCTGGTTGCCATTTATTTCCCATGATCTCTCATGTTTTTGATGACAGTTGATATCACCAAATGCATAGATAAAAGCACTGAATAAATCTAGTTCTGACCATGCAAATTGCCCCCCGTGTTCCGATTGGTCGTGGCCCATAGAACCATCTTCGGGATGTGGCTCGTTCCCCCAATCCCCCCAACTTGAGTCTTTTGACATATAGTCGATAGCGTTGGCTCTTCCTGATAATTCAGGAACCGTATCAGTTGGTAACAAGGCGGGAACTAAGAAAGATGATAATAGATATCCGAACGAAAGTCCAATTACCCAATTTGAAATTCTTATTTCTCTGAACCGGTCTGGTAGTCCATTGGGCTCGACCATAATCTCTCGAGACAGGCACACGACATCATATTTTTGTTTAATTTAATTATTTTGTAAATCATTTGAATGAGTTTGGCAGTTCGAAAAAAGTGACTTAACAACCTCATTTTGCCGCAATTGCTTTGATGCAGTGGCAACAGCCGAGGTTATGGTGGAGGTAGGGTTCCGAGATTTGTTTGGAATCAGCATTGTTATGGGTGTCATGACGACAACAATGTCAACCATGCTTGTATTTTTTTACACTGGTTTGGAAGGGGATTTGGTTGAAACTCTCAAAATGGGGGGTTTCTGTGGAGGTGCTGTTGCAAGTATTACCTTGGTCTTTGGTTCCTGGAGATTGATTGAAATTCACAGGGGTAGTAAGGGCGTAGAAAAGGCGGATACAGTGTCAGAGTTACGAAAGGTACTTTCTCCAGTAGAAGCCCACGCAGCATCACTTTCATGGGCTGGGGAAAGGCCTTGGAGAACATCAACACATGTCAAGTCAGAGAGGGGCACAGTTACATTAGATCTACACGATTTAGATTTGGCTGGGGCTAGAAAATGTCTAGATTTGATTATTGAGAACAGGCCAATCTTAGGCCGAATTCGAATTGTCACAGGTAAAGGAAAAAACTCTCGTGGTAAAGCAGTAATTAGGCCTATGGTAAATGAACGTCTTGATACTGTTGCACGTGCTCTAGATTGGCAAATTATCGGGAAAGCGGGTTCAATCACTTTGCGCCCTCTAGGCAAGCGTCCAACGGTGAAACAATGGATAATCAGATTCCTAGTTTTCGTCGCCCCATTCACCGTAGCTATGGCCCTTTCCTTTGAAGAATTAGCAGGCTCGGGTGCTCGCGAACAAGGTCGAACTTTCGGTGCCGTAGCAGGCGTCATAATGACGGCTTTGTTGGCATCGTATCGTGAGAGATGAAAAATCTAAATCATCTTTTCCTGCCATTCATAATCCCAATCAAAACCTACTTCTGAAAATAATTCTATTTCTTTTTCTGCTAGTTTTCTTTCAGCTTGTATTTTTTCAAAAGAACTTTCATATTTTCTCCTGTAATCGTAAGCAATAAACATTTCATTAACTATTTGTCTAAATAGGCGAAATAATTTTTCCATATCCTCTTCATTCGTTTTCTCTTTGTCATTCTCTCTGTCATTATCGTCATTTACCATAGTTAGCAATTCCCCTTCATTGTCCAGTTTTTCTGGTCCAATGCTTCATAAATTCAGGAAATCATGGCTAGCAACTCTACAAATAATACATATACATCATTCTATATTAACATGTTGTTTTGGTGTTAAATTAAGAGTGCTCGCGCCGGAGTGCGTAGTAAAATTCTCAAAGGGGTTCCATGAGGGGGTCACAGAAATTCTGGCTGCCAAATGAAAAGTGTAAATGCGGCGAGTAAATAGAAACCGATTTCGAAATAAAGTGCGATTCGAAGTAAAGGGTTCAACTCATCCCATTCTCCCTTGAAACGTTTCAGAAGCGTCTTCAAGATAGCGAACATTGTCACCCCTCAATTCAACTTTCTGCGTGCTATACCGATATATCAACTGTGCCTCAATCCTAATCATGTTATTCTTCGAATTTGTACATCTCTCCATTGCCTTGATAGTAACATTATTCCACCCCTTTTTCTCAACAATTATTACCAATTTTTTGAATGCTATAAATGAGGGTGAATCACAATTGGCACTCTTGAAAATTATTTCATATGAACCTTCAACATATTCAGATGCTATCATGGCAAGCCCCTCGGTTGCCCATTCCTCATCCATTCTTGCTAACTCATTTACTAACCTCTCAACAGCAAAAACTCCGTAGTCAAAAACTCGATGAATTTCATCTTCCCAACAATCCGTTATATCATCATTTTTATTCATCTAAACCGCCCCTATTCCTTTACCTCATCACAAGCACCTGAACCCATCCTCAAGTGTGGTTCGTTATTCATCCAAACCATCATCTCACACATAATGCAAGGGAAAATATGGTGATATTCTAAGACAATCAATACTGTTGGGTGCGGAATTGATGCTTTACAGTGAGGGCATTTGTTATACCTGGTATGTCTTGAATCGATAAGCAATATGACTGGTCTTTTATACTGCGGCTCATCAATGCAATCAGGTGTGCTAAACTCAATTGTTTCGATCCAAAAGTAAGGTTCTCCATCCTCAGAAAACCTTACCGTACCATCTTTCCATGATATCATCCATGGTGCAAGATCAAAGGCGTGCCTATCCTCTTCATCATATCGTCTTCTTTTTTCTGCCCTGTCATCTGGTTCTTCCATATTTCTTCTATTGCTGATGGTTCTTAAAGGAAGATAATATTCCATGCAAATGATATTACTCTGTCATCGAAACCCAAACCTATGAAGCGTATTACTGCAATTGCATTGTGCCTGATAATTTCTGCCATGAGCCTGAGTGGCTGCATTGGTTTGAATATGAATGAAGATGATGGTTCTGTAGATGAGCCAACACCACTAGTGGAAGATAATCTAATCGAATGGAATGTATATTTCACAAGTGGATTGGGGGGGCTTCCCGAATGTAATGATATGAATGAGGGAATGCTATTCTATGTCGAATCAGAAATTCATTTCCAAGTTTGCACACAATATGGTTGGCAAATAATCGATATTTCTGGTGTTGACGGTATTGATGGTGATTCTGGTGCTGACGGAGCGCAAGGGCCGGCTGGATCTCAGGGCCCAGCAGGCGCTGATGGGGCAGATGGAGCTGATGGTGCAGATGGAGCAGATGGTGCAGATGGAGCTGATGGAGCTGATGGTGCTGATGGTGCTGACGGACAAGATGGGGCTGATGGTAACACATTTGATATCGCTTGGTTAGATTACACTAATGGGGTATTATTTGGCTGGTGTAGCCATATATTTAACGAGGATATTTCTGGCCAAGATTTTTCTGGATTTGATGGGCGGGGTGTTGATATAAGATACTCTGATTTTTCCAATTCAAATTTTTCGGATTCATATTGGGGAAGAACCTCTTGTGGTGGTTTGAATACCGGACATGGGTTCTGGAACAAATTAGCTATTATAGTAGGTTCAGATTTTTCCAACTCGGATTTTTCAGGTGTAGAAATACACGGTGTTTCGATTTTGAACTCAGATTTTTCAAATGTTGATTTTAGTGATTCAAATTTATCATATCTGATTTGTACCGGTACCTATTGTGTTAATCAGCCAACAGCCATTGCAAATAGTAACTTGACTAATGCGATTTTTGTTAGTTCCGATATGACATACATTGATCTGACTTCTTCAAATTTAATTAATGTAGATTTGACTGATGCGATATTGAGAGGTGCGAATTTAGATGATGCTGATTTGAGTTATGCTGATTTGAGTTATGCCGACCTTTCTAAAGAGCCATACATCCTTGGTCTTGATTCTGGGGTCGAGTACGGCAATTACACTACTTCCGCAATAAATGCCAACTTCAACAGTGCCATTTTGGAGTACGCAAATTTGAGTGATGGCAATTATAATGGCGCGGATTTCAGTTATGCAGATCTTTCTGGAGCTGTCCTAACAAACGCAATCCTAGATAAAAGCGTCTTTGATGGCGCAAATATCGATGGGACGGACTTCACAGGGGCAACTCTTGATCTACCCCAACAAAAAGCCCTCTGCGCACGAGCTACA
>PBPH01000112.1 GCA_002725475.1 Methanobacteriota archaeon
GGTCATCTAGTTCCCAATCTCCAGAGATAGAGATATCTGGACATGAAACTCCACAACCCATGCTGAACACTTTTTGGAAGGTTGTGTGGTCTACATCATCCACCTGTTTTGGTTGTTGGTGTGCAATGTCAATCCCTTTCTCGGCCATCACTGCAATGGCATTTGAAGCTACGGCAACCCCGGGAATTGTTCCTGCACTGGCAGCTTCTAAACCGAGGAATCTAGCCCAACCTTCAGCCATTTGGCTTCGACAAGTATTGCCTACGCAGACAAATAATACACGCACACTTTCACAATCCTTGTTTGAAATTATCTAAAATCATTAGTTAAGCCAAGTTGTTCGTCTAGGGAACCTCCTCTTCTAATCATGATGATAATGGCGATACCAGAACCTAACATCACAAGCCCAAGTAGGGCCAATACAATAACCCCTGTAGATCCCCAATCAATTAGTGCATCAGTAGGATTTGTTAGTGGGTCAACGTCTTCTTCGGAGAGCTCAACAGTAACTTCTACTACCGGTTGCGTAGTTGTAAGATAGACATCAATTCCTCTGAAATCAAGAACAATCGAATTTGCAGGTAGTCCTTCACGCACTGTAACTTCAATGCTATAAACGCCATCCCCAGAAGTGACATCACCACCTTGGCCATCATCTCTCATCGTTTGCCACATTGTATCTTGTCCTACAGGAGCCAGCATCCCAAGTCGCCCTTGTACAACAGTGATGACATCATGGTCTGTCGCATTCACAGTCAAAATGTATGTGCTAACTCCATCACCTACATCTGGTACAATTATTTTATCAACCACATTTCCATCTTTAATAATTGTAAAGTCAGAAATCTCAGGGCCACTATTCAAAATCTCAAGAGCTGGAATATTGTATGTAGGTGCATCCCACGCATCACCTCCCATTCCGATTTCAGAACTTTCCAAATGTAGGTGTGTGACAGTAGCCCAGCCACCACCTATGTCTTCAATTCTAACTGGTAGTAGTAGTTCTCCTGGGGTTAAGGTGGCGGGGATATCAATCAGACCATTCCACACCCCCCCTCCATCTTCTGTGAGTTCAAACAAATCGCCGCCCTCTCCACGCAGGTCTATTGATACAGTAGATATTTCCAATGAGTCAAATGGCTTGGCTGAAACGGCCAGGTTGGAACCTCTCATTACACTATCAGCACTCATTGTGAAATCAACCAATCTAGGAGCCCTATGTGCAACTTCTATTGTCACATTAGTGCTGTTACTTGTCCACTCATCTATCGCGTTGATTCCTATAGATAAGTTCCCAGCATCTGTTCCGAAATAAGTGAATGAACCTGTGAACTTGTCGTCATGGACGATTATATCTCCATCAAGCCCCACATCATTAAGTTCAATAATTCCTAATCCTAGGGAAGCAAGGTTAACTGTTACGTTACGAAGATTCCAGTCAGGGTCATCAATTTCCACTTCAATGTGAACTAGATTCCCACCTTCATTTACAACCCTACCTTCATGAAGGCGAACAGAAATAATCGACGGCGCAGTATTCTCGCTAGCTGTAATGATGCTTGGGGAAAGAACTCTTTCGAGTGATTGATTTTCCCAGAACCAGGCATCTTCAGTAGTATTCAAATCTAGATAAACTTCTCTCGAAACTTCTGCAATTAAACCTGCTAATATGCCCTCATTGACGACTAATCCATTGGCAGTACTCGCATCACTGAGATAAGAACCAGACCATGCAGTAACTTGCATTGTATGGCCATCACGAGTATATGATTGGTATGAATGAGCAGTCAATTCAAGGTCCATGATATCACCAGAATATAGTCCAAGGTTATCGCCAATCAATAATTCAGAAGGGGCGAAGCCAGTTTCTCTACTGATATCGACATCACCCAATCCAGATTCATCTACAGTGTCGTTATTTTCTGCTGCAGGAATCGGTGATTGTTCAGGCCATTCCTCACCTTGGCTCGGATCGTCACTCTGTTCGTACCAATTGAAGTAAATGGTACGATTTGAATAGTTCTCGTAAATAACCTCATGATCCCAAGTTTCGTTGTAGTATTGGTGAGGTCCTAATCCATCTAGAAGACCGCCTCCAGTCAGATTAAACCAATTTTCTTCATGGATTCTATTTACTTCCCACATGGCGCCTGTAGAGTTTGCTGTTTGCCCGGTACCGTCAATCCGTCTAAGTACCCCAAACTCCCCAGTAGTAGCGCCAGTGATGTCAGCATCAATATGTATGGAATCAGCGGTTTTGGAACCGTTTTCGCTTTCTTGATGGAAAATCAAAACATCTCCATCTATCACAATCGAACCATTATCGTCATTTGTGTCCGAGAAGTAGAAGGTACCATCACCGAGGAATTTGGAATGCTGTAATGTCATCACTCCATTTTCAGTTCTTTCAATGTCGTATAATTGTTCCAAATCTATGTAGATATAAGTGCCATTAGATTGAAGCTCCATTTCAGCAGTGGCTTCAAATTGTGAATGATCCAATACTCTAACACCATCTATATCATGCATTTCAACAAGTAAGAGAGAAACATCTCCGTCTAGGTACATATCAGAATCAGGAGTTTCCGAAGAAATATTGATATTTCCATTTGCTTCAAGTCTCAACTGCTCTTCAATTACTCCATCAATCATTGATCTAAGAATATAGGAATCAACTACAGAGGCTGTAATGGTTGTATTTTCTCCCTCGTCTTGATTTGTCACAGTCATATTTCCAGTTCCCGCCATCTCAAAAATTTGGCTTGTCAACACAGCCCCTTCCATGGTCTCATTAAGCCAAATCCGATTTAGGTTTAGAACAAGGTAGATGTTTGCCCCATCTTCGTTGGTCTCATCAATTGTTAGATTTCCAGAACCCAATTCATCGTGAATTAGCACACCTTCACTTCTCTCCTGCCAACCTTGCCCAGAAAAATCGAGAAGATATTCATTTGTCGTTTCATTCTCTAGTACATGCCGCAAAGTCCAATCCGTAGTCACTGTTATTTCATGGTCTGCTAACGGTTGATTCCATACGGTGACTTGTACAATTCTTGATGCAAGAAGTTGATCAGTGGTGCTGTCATAAGCGGTGATTACAATCTCATCACCAAATGTTAAGTTCGATGGTACTGTAATTCTATGACTAGTTAGATTGATTGGAGAGATGGTCAAATTAGCATCATCCCAAGAAAAATTCCAAGAGCCAACTTGACTACCATTTTCCATTACTTGTGTTACTTTGACATAAAAATCAGCAGCATTGGTTGTGGTGTTAAAATCGATGATGTATGAATGGTCTGCATTCCCATCGTCATCATGGTCAAGCCAATCAACTGAAATTACAGGATATGTGGTGCCATCTGCGATTGTTAAAGGAAGTGCAATAGAGGCTAAAAAAATTAGAACCAAAAAATTAGCACGTGGGCGCTCCGCAACTCCGGCCATGCACTAACCTTGTTCCTGTTCCCTCATGAATCCATTGGGTTGATGTTCTCAAAGTTGCTTTAGAACAACGGTTCTTCATATCCGTCATCACTACGATTCCAAATGTCTTGATGCAGGTCATCGTAAATATTGAATTCGGGGCTATCGTCATCCTCATCCTCATCTTCAAGGTAACCAAGGGCTTTCTGTGCAAGTTCAGCCTTGAACTTCCAATAGTGAATTCGCCATTCTCTTCCATCCCACAATGTCGTCTCTTCAGATTCTGTTGTTAGAAGATTGTAATCCTGGAAAATATAGAATAAATTTCTATCTGTTGGTTCTAATGCATTGTCAATGATGCGATCGTAATAGCCAAAGAACCCAAGAGCATGTTCCGCCATACTTTCGGCAACACTTTTTTCCATTTCTTTGTCAATATGTCGTTGAATTGCAGCCGTCAATCCTGCCATAGTCATTCCCATGTGCTTCCCCCCAACCAGTAGTCATAGTCACTACGTGACTTTCCCCCCGGTGCACTTTCTATTTGTACACCGCAATATATCAACAATCCGGTCTAATAATCCGAATTCGACTTTTTTGAAAATATTTCGACATGCGATAAGTCATAAAAATAAACCACGAGACCAAGATTTGAGAGAAATGGTTGAGCAGTTCTGTGAGGGGAATTTTCTTGGGTTACCAGAAAGCGATTCCGATGCCGATGTCGTGATACTTTCATTACCTTACGAATTAACAACATCTTATGGCCAAGGTACGGTAAATGGACCTGCAGCATGTATTGAAGCATCTGGCCAAGTAGAACTATACGATTCACTTCTAGATGATGACTTACCGGCAGGCCAAACAATTCTAACAGCTAATCCATGGGATGGCGAAGGAAGAACTCTAGAAGAGCAATTACAAGGGATTGAAAAATATCTCGAAGAGTGGTTATCTGGCAAAGCCTTTCCAGTAGTTCTTGGGGGTGAGCATGGGTCACTCGTGGCTGAGATGCGAGCACTCTCAAAGCATCCAACTTTAATGGGTGATTTGGCCAATCTAACAATCGTTCAGATTGATGCGCATGCCGATTTGAGAGACGAATTGGATGGAGAAAAGTATAGCCACGCATGTGCCGCTAGACGTGCTCTTGATGAGGGGGTAGGGGAATTAATTCAAATCGGAATCCGCGCATATTCTCGAGAAGAAGAGGAATTTATTGCAAGCGATGAAAGGGTGAATACTTGGTTCGCCCGTGATTTAATTACACCATGTGGTGGAGAAAAAGTATGGAAATCACTTCTAAAAGAGATTTCTAGAATTCAGGGCCCAGTATGGCTCACCTTAGATATAGATGGATTGGATGGTACTTTAGTTCCGAACACAGGCACGCCGGTGCCAGGTGGGCTTACTTATTGGCAGGCTGTTGAGGTGATAGAAACGTTGTTTTCAGCAGATGGGTGTGAAGTCATCGGGGCAGATGTGGTAGAGATTGTCCCAGGGATTGAGAGTAACTTAACGCAATTTACTGCAGCAATGTTGGCAACTAAAATTATCGCCGCCCACATAGCATCCGTTTGATGCTAAGTCTCAAAACATCCAACCACTAGCCGGACTTGTGCGGAACTTTACCACGTTGTTGCTCATCGCCCTTTTACTAACTAGTAGCGTGCCTAATGTGGCTGCCCAGCAACCCGACATTGTTCAGGAACATTGGTACCACTCCTATGCAACGCTTTCCATCGATGTACAGGCGTGGGCAGCCGATTATCCGGAAATAGTCCTACTGACTGTTGCCGGTCAGACGGAACTTGGTCGGAATCTATGGGTTCTTCAAATCTCTGATTGGACCCAAAATACCAAACCAAATGGTGATCAAAAAGAGATAGTTTACATCGATGGCGGACATCATGGAAATGAACACTTGGGAACCGAATTGGCTTTCTTAACAGCTGAATATTACATCGAAGGTTGGGCGGCAGGGAATCAAGAAGTCATTGATGTTTTGACATCTACTGAACTTCACATTCTCATCATGCTTAATGCAGATGGCAATGATATAGACACTAGGTGGAATATCAACCAAGTTGACTTGAATCGAAACTACGACCATTACTGGAATACTTGCCCAACGACCCAACCGGGAAGCAGTGCGTTCAGTGAATCTGAAACTCTTGCGAATTCGATTTACATGAACACGATCGTCCCTGATGCCGACCTCTATGTTACAATGCATACAGGGGTTTGGATCATGCTCTATCCGTGGGGCAAGTGGCCAGACCAACCTTCGGATTGGGAGTTGTTCCACGGGATTAGGGATGAAGTTCACGCAAATATCTCAGATATACCGATTCAAAATGCAAATCAAGGATTGTATCCAAATTGTGGAACTAGTCGAGATTATGGTTATGGGGTGATGGGGTTCCCCACATTCACATTCGAAACTGATGACGAGCAATGGGCACTAGGCACTATTGAGCCACTTTCAGATCGACTTGGTGAGGAGTTAGATGTGATGAGATATCTGATTACCAACATTTGGTATTGGAGAGCCCGACTATCCGTCACGTCATTTGAGTACAATGGAGATTCCATTGAGTTGCATGTTGTCAATTTGGGGCGAGCAAGCACTTCAAATGCCAGCGTTCAATACATCGATGATGGCGAAGTGATGTGGTCATCGGAGTTGTTTAGCGTCAATGCAACCAATAACTCGTATGTTCATCTGGATGCAATGAATCTGAGTCTAACTGATTCTGGCCACTTCGAATTGTACTATCAAAAGAGAGTGATTGATTCGAGCATGTGGGTCAACGAAACGATTTCCGATGAGTTGATCGAAATATCCACAGAGGAGGAGAAGGGGTGGTTGCCCTTTATATCACCAATTTGGGCTATTTTGGCAATAGCATTAGCAGGAATCAGGAAAAATAAAAAAGATAAAGATACAGATTTAGAATGCCCTCGAAACGAGCACTAACTACTTTCATAATAGTGAGTATTATTGCCAAATTTTACCGTCAAATGCCTAATTTTAAAGATAAATCAGAAAAAAATTACCAAAAATAACAACTTTAACCAATTTTTACAATACTCAACTTTGAATAGGGTAACCCGATGCGAAGGAATATGGAACACCAAGTAAGCACGATTGAAAAAGTAGCAGAGACATTGATTTTACCTCTTTTTGAGGGAATAAAAAAACCTCCCAATCGTTCTTTAGTTGGTTTGAGTCGTAGCGCACAAACCCAAGTCAAGGGGGCAATTGGTAGCGCTGATTTTGATGGTAAATCTGGAAAGTCGATGACGTTGTGGGATGAAGAATGCAAAGTACTCTTGGTTGGAATGGGTAAATCTGAAGATTTGGATGAAAATAACGCTAGGGATGCCGGAGCAAAAATGGTGGCTAGTTTCTCTAAAACTCATGGCAAAAACCTCACGGTTCGTTTTACATCTGGTTGGAAAGCAAATCAAATGGTTGCTTTTGCAGAGGGGATGATGTTGAGGGATTACAAATTTGATAAATATCTATCAAAGGATGAAGATGACGAAGATGATAACCGTCAATACAATGTTAATTTCCAAGCATCTGATCGACATCAAGAGAGACTCTCGAAAGGTTGTGACCGAGTCTCATCAATATGTGTAGGTGTGCACATTGCCCGTGATTTGGGTAATGAACCAGCAAACAAATTATACCCGATGGAATACGCTTCACGAGCTGAAAGTTTTGCTAAGGATAAGGATAATCTAACAGTAACAGTACTAGATTGGGATCAACTCCATGAGAATAAAATGGGTGGTCTAATCAATGTAGGAAAGGGAAGTGAGCACAAACC
>PBPH01000113.1 GCA_002725475.1 Methanobacteriota archaeon
CCCCATTCTAGCGTGAGAGATATGACCACCGTCTGCAGTTGAGACAGCCGTTATTTGGTCACCAGGGTTTGCAAGTGCCTTTAGAGCAGCGATATTCGAAACGGTTCCAGATGTTGATTGTATATTAGCAAAACGTGAATTAAAAACCTGCTTGGCTAATTTTATCCCTAGAGATTCAATATCATCAAAGTCATCACAGCCTTGGTAGTAACGCTTCCCTGGCAAGCCCTCTGCATACCTACCATGGAGATCAGAATTTATTGCCTCCCTCACCATTGGAGATATGATATTCTCACTGGCAATCATAGGCAGACCAAGACCATAATGATGGCCACTTGCAACTGTTGCTGAAATAACCGATTGGGCGTGAGCCTTGTTAATATCCGGCGCCATGCCTATCTTCGCAACCGAGGCCGCTCATCAACTTCGCGCATTATGACAAATGATTGGAATGTCAAAAATATAAATTCAGTTTAATTTTGATTTATTCAGAATCTACTGTAGCGTTGTATATGATAACTGGAGTTATTGGCCTATCACCTGAATCAGTGGCAACTTCGGAAATAGCGGTGACGTGCTCACAGCCTTCTGTTATTTCACCAAATACTGTGTGGACACCATCTAGCCAAGAATGATGATTAATGTCATCTGGCATCAAAAAGAACTGGCTCCCACCTGTGTTTGGATTACCGGTTTTCGCCATTGAAATCATACAAGAAAGATGTATTAATCCATTATCTGCTTCGTCCGGAATGGTCCAATATGTTTGATTGCAAGAACTATGGTTGTTGGCACTTTGCCCGCTACAAAAACCATACCAATCCGCGGCATATCCGCCTGTTCCGTCATGATTTTCAAAGTCTCCACCTTGAACCATGAAATCATCAATGATTCTGTGAAAGTGAGTCATATTGTAATTTCCTGCAGCAACATGTTTGTACATGTTTTCTGAATGAATCGGTGCAGCCGTGTGATTCAACATGATTCTAATTGTGAAATTTGCTGTTGCATTCTCAAGGCTTTCTCCATGAAAAATATTTAGTGAAATATTAGAATGTGTGAAATTATAATCCATTTCCAGATCCATTCCATCAGAGATTTCTTCATCAGTAATTGATGGTTGTAACAAGCATCCCGGTAAAAGTAGGATTAGAACAATTAATAGTGGCCTTATTTTCATGCTAACAACTTGCCTAAACAATTACAATTTATGAATTATTCCTATAATTTGTCCTTAATTAGAAAACGCAAAACTACCTTAAGGGGATTTGTATTTTCTTTCTTTCAAGTCATTTTGATATCTGTTTCCAAATTCACTACCGTGTTCAGCAATCCACTCAGAAAATTTGAGGACGCCTCTTGGCTCTTCGTCAGATGCCATCAAACCTCTTTTCAAACCCTTTATTTCTGCCCTGGTGATTACCAAATCTTGAAGAAATACGCCAAGTAACTTACCAAAAATCCAACCAAAAATAGACGGCATTGGAATAATTAGCCTACGCAAACCCATCGATTTTGCCATCAGACCAATATAATCCTTGTACCGAAATTTCTCCGGGCCAGTAACGTCAATTGTCACGTTCTTTCGCAACCTTCCTTGTTCAACAGCCACCCTGGCAACATCCTTGACATGAACTGGTTGAATTGGATAATTACCCATCCCAAATACCCCAAAAACAGGAAATTTCCTAAGCATCCATGCTATGTTGTTGATTAACACATTCCTACCACCTCCAAATAAAACAGTAGGCCTTAGAATAGCGAATGAATAATCAGATTCATTGAGTATCTTTTCTACTGCAACCTTTCCTCGAAAGTAAGTCCAATCCGGAGCTTTGTGAGGGTGTGCTACTGATAGGTGAACTATCCTTTCAACGCCCGCTTCGGCTGCAGCATCAAACAGTCTTCTACTGTTCTCTACAGCAATACCGTGTTCAAAATTACGTCTAGGGTGGTTGTAACGAACCCAATAAGTATTGTAGAGAACCTTTGCGCCACGTAATGACTCAACAAGTCTAACGTGATCATCAAAATCAAGGGAGTGAACTTCCACTTCTCCATTGAATGGGTCATCCCGACCAATTGCATTTGTTAGAGTTCTGACTTGGTGCCCCTCCTCAAGAAGTCGATGAGCAATCCAACGCCCGGAATAACCGAATGCGCCGGTCACGACATGGAGTTCTCTAGCCATGAATCGCGGGCAATACCATCGGATAAAATTGTAATCAATTACCAGGTTCCCAAGCTTCACCATTCCAACGAAGTAGGACCCCGTCTGGTTGTCGATGCCATGTCACTCCATTTTCATCCACCCATTGCTCGGGTTCGATTGTGAGGTCTTGGGCAATAGGTGCTTCTGCCGCTGGTTCCAAACCTAATTCTGTGGCGGCATGAGTGGGCATTGCCATGTCAGTTAAGGAGACTGCTGGTTGCATTGTTAAACCACCAGAGAATTGATCCTCATCATCTCTCCCCCCTCTCATTCTTAGCACAATTAATGCACCAATGACTATGGAAAATAGTACAAACATAGAAACTATTGCTAATACGATACCAGTGAATCCTCCTTCATCCTCTGCATCAGATGCTGTTTGTTTGTTAGCATCTTGTGGATAAGCGTCATTCAAATCTGAGACGCCATCGTTATCAGAATCTAAGCAACCAGTTCTATCAGTAAATGATGTGCCACTCTCATTGGGGCAATCGTCTTCTGAATCCATGAATCCATCTCCGTCACTATCCCATTCTGATTCCGAGCAACCCATGCTGTTAGCAGATTCATTCGAGGGGGTAGATTCGCATTGATCTACTGAGTCGTTAATCCCGTCCCCATCAGAATCTAGTTGAGAATCGGCGCAACCATTTTGATTTACGCTCAAATCACTGTCAGTATCTGAACATTCATCATCAGCATCATTTACACCATCTCCATCAGTATCTCTTTGCGATGCAGAACAACCATCCGTATTCACTTGCTCACCAGAAACTGTGTTAGGACAAACATCGAAGAAATCCTTTACACTGTCACCATCTGTATCTCGTTGATGGTCAGAACAACCATTATTGTCTATTGTCAAGAAATCAACGGTATTAGGACATTGATCAGAATTATCTTTCACCCCATCACTATCACTATCATCTAGACAACCATCTTGATTATCATCAAAACCAGTAGCATTCTCATAAGGACAAGCATCGATATTATCCTTGATGTTGTCACCATCAGTATCATCAATACAGCCATCACCATCATTATCGAATCCAGTAGCATTAACAAATCGACAAACGTCCAAATTGTCAGGTATCAAATCTCAATCACTGTCATCAATACATCCATCCATATCATTGTCAAAACCACTTGCATCAGTAGATGGACATTGATCAACGTTATCCTTGACAAAATCTCCATCACTGTCATCGATACAACCATCGTGGTCGGAATCGAAGCCTGTAGAATCCTCATTTACACAATAATCATCGGGGTCAAGGTGTCCATCGCCATCAGTATCGTCAATACAACCATCCCCATCATCATCCCATCCACTGGCGTTGATGAAAAGACAATCATCATCAGCATCTACTACTCCATCTCCATCACTATCTCTTTCTGATGCTGAACAACCAGTCGAGTCTACATTTTCACCTGCAGGGGTGTCTGGACACTGATCTGGATTATTTCCTTGAGGATTGTCCCCATATCCATCCCCATCTCTATCTGCCCATTGTGTTGAATCTGTTGGGAATGCATCGGCATTATTTCCAGTTGGATTATCACCATATCCGTCTCCATCGCCATCCGAGTGCTGAGTTTCATCTGTCGGGAAAGCATCTGGATTGGTCCCGTTTGGATTATCGCCGTATCCATCGCCATCCGCGTCAGACCATTGAGAGCCATCTGTAGGGAAAGCATCTGGATTGTTTCCGGATGGATTATCTCCATACCCATCACCATCTCCATCTGACCACTGGGTTCCATCCTGTGGGAAAGCATCTGGATTAGTTCCGTTTGGATTATCACCCCAACCATCACCATCTCCATCAGACCATTGTGTGCTATCACTCGGGAAAGCGTCTCCATTGGTGCCACTTGTGTTATCACCATAGCCATCGCCATCACTATCCCACCATTGAGATGGATCATTCGGCCATAGATCCCCACCAGTCACGTTAGAATTATCTCCGTATCCATCACCATCAGTGTCTATCCATTGGTTTGGATCATTAGGGAACGCATCTGGATTATTCCCATTGGGGTTGTCACCATATCCATCACCATCCGTATCATTCCACTGTGAGGAGTCACTCGGGAAGGAGTCCGGATTATTTCCATTGGCGTTGTCACCATATCCATCACCGTCATTATCCTGCCATTGTGTTGCATCGAATGGGAATGGATCTAGCGCATCGTTAACACCATCGCCATCAGTATCCCTTTGACTAGCTGAGCAACCGTTCAAGTCAACTGGTGCATTTGCTGGGGTGTTGGGGCATAGGTCATTCGAATCCCAAACCCCATCGCCATCACCATCATGAATGATTAGGAAACAAGTTGTTGATGTATTCAACTGCATTGAATCAAGTGAGACCCCATTGCCATCCCATAATTCGCCGATCACGCAGTAGTTTCCACTTACTGATGGGGTCGTGTAGTTCCAAAGCCACGACTCGGTAGAATTCATTGCAGTGAAATTTGTCAATAATGAAATTGAAGTAGTGTTGTTGGTACTTTGATGAACAATTCCGACTTGAACGTAGTAAGTATTACCTATGGTCAAATTACTGGTATCGAAGTAAATTGGATTAGTTGTAGCATTAGAGTTTGCAACATAACCTGTAATATCCAAGGATGGCCATATGGGATAGAAGCAATCTTCATGTTCGCCAATCACGCTGCCATTGAAATATAATTCAACATAGAAGCAATGTTGTAATCCACTATTTGGCTGCGACCAGGATACTGCGGAGGTCCAACTCGTGCTACTAGCGTTAAAACTACCATTACCAGTTTGTGAAAAATTAGATGCGCCAACAATATACAACCCCCACTGATAATAATATGGATTACCAGCAGTCAAATTTTGTGCATCCAATGAGGCTGATGTATCTGATGTCACAGAGGTTTCCATCATTTCGTGATATAGACAATCCATATCGTCAGCAAGATAAACACCTAGGGAATTTTGAGTCGTATCATATAATTCACCATAGAGACAGAACAAATTCTCTTCTGCTAAAGTAATGAATGCTGGGGATGTGTGGTTTGAGCCATTTGATGTCCAAGAGTCTGTGTATGATGCCACTGAATTGAAGCTACTTCCATTTGGAACTAAAAGATGTACATCCAGATCGTAAGTTGAAGAATTTGTTAGATTATATGATATCAATTCCCCATAAGTTCTATTGTAAAAGGTTGAGATTACATCACCAGTAGAATTTGAAGGGGAACCACCACCGCCCTCGATGGTCAGGCCGTAGGAGTTGGTATCACCAAGGTAACCCAATATAATGGCATAAAACGTACCCGTTGCATTTGCTGTCCAAGAAGTTGATTCATCATCAGTCGAGGATACTGAGGAACTAGCAATTGTCAAATTAGCATCAGTGAAATATATGTCAAGGTCACCAACTGAATGAGTAAATGTTGCATTCATCCAATAAGTCGTCCCAGAAGTCATGCTAACAGCAAAAACATCCCAATCAGTAGTGTTGTGAATGGTTAGGGAATTAGAAGAAAATGGCAACGTAATCCCTGTTGCGTTACCTACATCGTCATTAATTTCATACTGATCAGCAGACAAACCTGTTGAGCCACCTGCAACATTGTAAAATGTAATTGTGGTGTTGTAATAACTAAATCCACTATATGCATTTACTACAAGATAAACATACTGACCACTTACATTTGTACCCGATGAATTGACCACCTCAGGATTTGAATAATATGATGTATCAATGTAGAATGTTACTAATGAATCTATCATCACGAGATCTAAATCATTAGTACCATTTGTGACTCCATTGAAACTCATACTCGCAGTAATCCCCTTACCTGTTGGAACAAATATTAGATACCAATCTTGGGTGTCATTTTGGTCCACATAACCAGCATAAGTAGAACCTGAGGTCACTGTCAAATTGTACGCTGCTGTCGCATTATCTCCGGCATCACCTCCAGAACCTGCATCATTCTGGCCACCGCTACTGGTACCTCCGCCACCGCCACCAATATTGAAGAATGAAATTGTCATGTTGTAATAACTAAACCCACTGTAGGCTTCAACAAGAAGGTACACATATTGCCCGCTAACGTTTGTTCCAGATGAATTAACAACCTCAGGATTTGAATAAAATGAATAATCGATATAGGTTGTTAGATTGTAATCCATCAAGTAAAGATCTAAATCATTAGTACCGTTTGTCACGCCATTGAAAGCCATGCTTGTAGTAATTCCTTTACCTGTTGGAACAAATATTAGGTACCAATCTTGGGTATCGTTTTGATCAGCATAACCGGCATACGTAGAACCAGATGTAACAGACAAATTGTATGCAGCAGTCGCATTGTCTCCAGCATCCCCTCCAGAACCAGCATCATTCTGATTATTATTACTCGTACCTCCACCACCTATCGTGAAATATGTTGTTGCATTGGATAAAACCGTCATATTTGATGCTCGAATCTCACCTACGAACGTGTAGGTCCCGTTGGCCCCACCATTTGCGAATGGATCGGTCCAACTAGGATTGTAGGTCCCATTGGTAATTCCAGAGATGTTCCGGTATCCACTAGAGTACCAAGTCGTTCCTGATGGGGAGAACACCCATGCCCACCAGTAATAGGAATTGTTTGCATCTAGGTTCGTGATGTCCAATGTTGCAGAGATATTGGTAACATTAGAGAGAGAAACCGTTGGTGATAGAACGATGTTATTACCTCCTCCACCACCTATCGTGAAATATTGAGTGTCGTTACCCAACGAATTTAACGAACCGTCGGTTAATTCACCAATTACTGTATAATTTCCTGATGTGGTTGGTGTTGTCCAACTAACATTATAGTTGATTGTCCCTGGACCTCCAATTCCGCTGATGTATCCATAATCATAATCGTACAATGAACCATTTGGATTATAGATGTACGCCCACCAATAATAAGAATCACTTGAATCTAAATTACTTAGAGAAATAAACGTATAATTATTTGTTAGGTTTGATACAGCAACTGTCTCATTCCCAGTCAGCGCCGTTGCGTTTGGAGCCCCTGCTGAAAGAGCACCTAAGACCATGATGCAAACCAAAAATAGGCTGCGATTTCTATTCTCATCCACTTGAATACTATTGTGGTACATAGTTTGTGGGATGTGTGACGGATACTTTAACCCATTCACGAATTTGAAACTCGCCCCTTAGGGGCGAACATTATGGTTGAAGCCGAATGATTGCAAATTATGGTTATGAATATCACATTAAGAAAATAATACTGATTGTGGCGCCGCTGACCGGATTTGAACCGGCGGCCTATGGATTAACAGTCCATCGCTCCACCACTAAGCTACAGCGGCAACGAG
>PBPH01000011.1 GCA_002725475.1 Methanobacteriota archaeon
AGGAAGGCTACCGAAAAGGGACGGCTTGAAGACATACTTTCGTAATTTAACCAACCATCATGAAGAAAATAGCTAGGAAAATGACCACCCCAATCCATAATGGGGTAGTTGAAGGCTCTAACTTTTTAGATTCCTGAGCACCTGTCTTTCCTTCTAGGTATTGTCTAGATCCTGCGAATCCAATCAATCCAGGTAAGGCAGCCACAATTAGCCCTTGTAGATAGAATGAGAGATTCAATACGTTCGAATCTATTTCACCACCATCACTAACTTTGAGAATAGTTAGGTCACCTCCAGACTGGACCTCCATATACTCTGAGCTGTACACATCACCATCGGATATCATTACTACAGTGTACTCTCCACTTTCTAGGGCTGTTTCAATCTCTGAATCTCCTTCGCCCCCAACAAAGACCAAGTCCTCTTCGGCACAATCATCACCACAGTCTCCACTATAGATTTCAATGAACAGGTCTTCCGGAATATCATCACCTTCAGCCTGAACCGTCACCATTGCGGGCGGGGGTGGCGGGGCTGTCTCGATTGCATTTATAGACCCAATAATTGCAGATTCGTAATAACTCAGAGCGTCAAAATATTGCCCGCCTTGAGTGAGGAAGTTTGCATACCATAAATCCATAGTGAAAGGATAAATTACGTCTGGGTTAACGGCCATTGCCGAATCCAGATATCCTCTTGTAATATTCTCAACTATTCCATTACCCTCAGTCATAATCAATCCTCTTGAAACTGTATGTGTTGTTGAGTTGTATGGGTCTGTGTTGTTAAATGGGTCACTGGATTGTTGTTGTGTGTTATTCCAATCATCGCAATCACCAGTGCCATTGATTTGATCACAATTGTCGTTATCGTAAGGGTCAGTCCAATTATCAGGCAAACTAGTTGATTCGTTGATCCCAATATATGCAGTTCTTATTGAATCAAATGCATTATGAACGGTTGTTCTAATTTCGTCGTAATTAATTGTAGCAATCTCTTGGCTTGGAGCAATTGGAGATGATTGAATACAACTGGATCCACCTTCAGCATCACTTTTCCAACCAGGCCCAACGACTTCAAAGGGTGTTATTACTAATTCAATTTCCATCCCCATTCCAGAGGATTCCCATTCACCGCCAACACCAGCTTGCTCATTGAGAGTTAAAGGCCACACGTAATTAGTTCCAACAGACAGGTTTTGACCAGGATTACTCCCAATTAGTTCATCTTTGTAATCTTCACTAACACCTGCTTGAATCATTCTCTTAATTCCGTCATAAACCAAACTCCCACCACCAACTACGCCTTTAACCGTAATTGGTCCTGCGGCACCACCTGAGGCAATTGTGCCAACAGTACCACCTCCTATCAAAACCAAACCACCCACTGTTTCACCAAAACCTATCAATGCTTCGACAACCCTTCTAGCAACCTCACCATCTTGTTCTGTAATATTGTAAGATAAATTTACTGTTTCGTTTTCAGTACATTCAATGTGATTGTAAATTTCTTTGTGCCCCATATCTAATTCGTAGACAGTTCTTCCATCTACTACTACCTCTTCTGGGCTAATGTCCATCCACCCCTCGCCATCCATATTCCAACTGATGTCGGCAATTACGATGCTATTTCCATGATTCTCATGTTTCACTTCACTAACTAATAGAATTTCAGAAGATCCTCCGAACAGCCAGCCAAAGTATGGCACTGAGTCATCATAGTCTTCAGTTGAATACAATTTGTTAATGAATACTTGGACTCTAATTGGTGGGTCATTTGGTTCATCATAGTGTGCTTCTACTCTTTCAATTGGTGTGGTCAATGGACAGACCATTGTCACTAATAATATAATTATCATCATTAAACCGCGGCGATAGTAACCCTTCACATCTTCACCTTCTAAGGTGTTAAGTTACAGGGGCGGCAATAATTGTGCCGGTTCTCCTGAACTAAGATTCAATCGTTTTTTCTTCAATAATCTCAATATTACCTGGGGGGAGACAACCTAATACATCATCTTGTGTAAGGCCAGTTGATTTTGCAATTTGATTAGCAATTGCCTCTTTCTTAGTATTGCCCGGCCCAATTCTAAACCATCTACTGCACCACTTCGTGACGGCATCATGCGTTCCAGTTAATGGAAGAGGAATTCCATTGATGATTGCCATTCCAATGGTCATCTCCATTTTCAAATCCCGTAACCAATTACGTTTTCCTCGCACAATCCAAGCACCTCTAGCAAGAGCTTCGCCGGTTTCTGCAGTTTTGCTAACTTGTGTGGGTTCTACCCAAAATGCAGTAGCCGCAGCACCTCCAGATGACCATCCACGACTCCATACTACCGCCATCGATGCAGCATCCTCAATAGTTGTCTTTTCAAAATTTTCAGAATCAAAAGTTTGTGTCAATCGAAGAGCAGGGACACCTTCTGGAATTCCAGGCAAGGGGTGTGGATCCTCTTCAAATCCCTCTTTTAGTTTGAGTGCGCACGAAGGTGCGCCGTGTATATCTGCGTGAAAGTAAAGATCCTCTCTCTTGAGGTATTTGTTGACAACGGTATCATTTCCTCGCGCATCTTTCCCACCTAGCATTAATTGCCCATTTCCAACTACAGCCCATCGATGCTTTTCAATCCACAATTGCTTACTTCTCTTGACCGTATGTAATCTTCCAGCAGCCTCATCTTTTGCACGCTTTTTCTCACCGCTTGCAATTTTCTGCTTTGTCTCTTTAATTGCTTTGATTGCTCCAGCAGATTTTTCTTTTTGCTTACGCCCAGCATCAAAATAGCGCTGTGCATTTTGATGGACAGTCTGATCTAAGTGAATCTCTATTCTTTGACCTGGCTCACCGTCCTCGTCTGGAAGATAGGCCTTCATGGTTCGTTTTGCAGGATCAACGGATTCAATCCATTCTATTTCCTTTAATTTCTTCCTCACCGAACTCCAACCATCTTCGTCAACTGCCTTTATTGTCTGACTAATTAGTGTGTCAATATGTTCCCAATTGTTTTGAATAGAAATTCCTAGGGCCTGTTGAGATTCAGCTTTTGCATGGAATCCCGCGATTGCTCTTTCTTGCTGAGCAAGTCTTCTTTCTAATGCGCTGCCTTCGTCTCTAATTTGTCTTTCATCAATTAATTCTGCGGCTTTCTCTTGAGCTCTACGAGCAGTTGCTGTAGCATCCCAACCACCTTTCCAAGCGTCTGCAGCATCTGCTAGTCTAGGATATTCGATTGTGATGAATTCCGCATGCTGTGGGAGAGTAAAGGGAACAACTTCTATTCCATGTTCTTCAAAAACGGCATCTTTTGCTAGTGGATTTTCACCTGCTTCCGCAAGATCCTTTTTCCCTCTTTTATCTAGAATTAGAAACCCTCCAGATTCAGTTTCTAGTTGCATTGAGATTGTTTGGAGCCCTGATTGAACCTTCTCTATTTCATCATCATTTAGTTCAGAAGCAATCTTTTCTGAGGGGATACTAGCTAGATTACTAACGGCCTCAGCATAAGTCCCTGCAAGATTTACTCGACTGGCTAGAGTTCTCACCAAATCAGCGTCACTTTCAGAAAGAATAGGTGCCAGATCGTTTGAATTGAGTGAGCGCGGGTCAATCTGTGAAGGCGGTAATTCATACAATTCTCCTTTTTTCAAGGTTCTTTTCGCATATTTTACATTGGTTAGGGGTTGAATAATAACGCCTTCAGAGTCAAGAAGTAGGACATTGCCATCTCTGAACATCTCAATAACGAGACTTCTAATTCCATCACGAGTCTCAAAATCGAGTGTCAAAATTCTATCAAAAGCATGTTGCCTTACATCGACCAAACGGCTATTCATTAGGTGTTTACGCAATAACATCGAGAATGACGATGGGTTTGGGGGCATAGGGCGATCTCTTCGTGAGAGATAGATTCGCTTTCCTCTTACAATTACCAAATCTACTTGCGCATCTTCCTTCGGATTGAGTCTTAGCACCACTTGTTCCCAATGAGGGTGGTAAGCCTTCCTAGCTCTCGAGCCAATGTAAGTTCGCAATTCTGCTACGATTCTAGCGACATCAAAACTGCTCATTTGACCTTTAATCAACTCACCCCCTGCACCCTTAGCCCTTACGTGTCGATTGGTCCCCTGTGCTGACCCTTCATCAAATTCGTCATTAAATTAGCCTAACAAGTGCTGCCATAGGATGATAGGTGAGTTTTGTTTCCCGTAACCATGGCCGGAGCCTTGATGTTGGGTATTGTTGTAACAGTCATCATTTTGTTGATGCTATTATTTTGGATAATCGGTGCCTATAATAGAATGGTAGATTTAAGAAACGAAGTTGAAAATCAATATCAAAACTTGGAGACGCAAATCGGAGTTAAGGACCAAAAGATTGCACTAGTTGAAGAAACAGATCTTGCTCAATTGGGGTTAGAAAGTTCAGTCTATGACAAAATCATAGATGCACGTAAGAAGTTCGCATCAGCAAAAAGCAGTGGCAATAGGGCCGACATGATGGCTGCAAATGGTTTGCTAGATTCAGTAATTCCTCAAGTTCTTGCTTTTGCAGAAGACAACCCAGAATTGACCTCCCATAATGTATTGGTTGCTGGCCTTGAGGAAGGAGTTCAAGCAATTGCTAAGATGGCAAATGAAGTTGAAGAATACAATCAGGCAGCAAAGAATTACAATACAGTCACAGAAATGTTCCCAACACTACTTGTTGCCCGAATGTTTGGATTTAAGCGAGCGGAACTATTTGATTTGTATTCCAAAGAGCAGGTAGATCAAATGTTTGATCGAAGAGCAAGCTTAGGCAGTTTTGTAGAATCGAAGAAATCAGCAGCCGATATCAAGACAGAGGAACTGAAAGACGAAATTGCTGCAATTGAGGCTGAAACAGAATTAATGAAAGCAAAAGCCGAACTCGCTGCTTTGAAGGAAAAAATGGCCGAAGATGAATAATTACAACGAAATCATCAATACGATAATTGTTGTAATTATTAGTAGGGCACTAGGTCCAAAGTTCCCAAATAATGATGTCTTTGGCTTCAATATTGAAAACTCAGTTCCTTTTGCAATCTTTGCATGACGCCTAGGGGCATCCTCGCCGACAGCCATTAGAGTATGATGTACTCTGCTAGCATTTTCAGAAACAGTACCTCTAGGAATTTCATCGTGAGGTCTTCCTTTAACTCTGGCCATAACATAAGTCGGATCACCCATGGCTATTGCATCCAATGTCCATTCGTGTCTAATCATTCTGCCACCGCGTTTTGGTGTTTCATAAGGCCCACACCCCTTTTTTCCTCTCTTGTTGCGTTCCCAAATTGAATTCCCTAAATCTACATCTTCAAAAGTTGGAGTTTTAATTAGAATTCCCCCAGTCCCATCATGCAACATGTAATCCAATTTTTGACTCCCACCTCGTACAAGTCTAGTTTCAGTTCGAGTTCTAGTTCGCAGCCTTCCTTTGCTATCAGTATATGTTTCAGTCCATCTCTCAGTGGCGTTGTATGCCCATGACCAAGCCACTAGGTTTCTGAATGTCCAACCTTCGTCCTTGCATCCATCGACGTTTAGGACTTCAAACGAAGCATCTGTAATTGGGCGAACTTGACCAACTAATTCATTATGTCCTCCATCAATAAATTTTACAATTGAAGTAATTGTATCCCAAGCTTCCATCACTTTCTTGTTTGAAAAATAAGAATAGATAATCAGAATCGTACCTATGGAAATTAGTGAGATGAAAAGTAAGTTTAAATCAATTCTAGTTGATTTTGGTAGTCCAAGAAAACAACCAGTTAGAAACAAAACAGCAAATATGTGACAGAAAAATCTTGCAGTAAATTGGGTAGGTGTTGCATTGTACATGGCGCTGAATTTTTTATGACGAGGGTGTTCGGTGAAAATCAACTCTTGAGCATCAATTGATTCAGCTTTTTTAATTATTTTTTTCATATGATTTGAAGCCTCATCTTCACTCGAAAATTTTCCCTCAATATTTCCATCTAAATTAACCACCCATTCATCACCATCTGCTTCAACGGTTAATTCTGGGCCATCTTGCTCATACCTTGACAGTGGGTTTGATTCCCACTCTCCCTCTTTTTCATCCCATTCCAATCTATCTAGGTGCCATTCAGATTGTTTCATTGGAGGAGTAGGATCGACATTCCAACCATCTGAAATTCCGCCGGGCACAAATTGATCCATCATTTGTTTGAAGGGATTTGGGCTGGCAAAACCAAGAATAATTAATCCAGGGACTGCAAAAGATAGGGGGACAAGGCCAGATTTATTTTGAACCGTAATTAGTGTTGTCAAACTTGAAAACAATCCAAATCCTAGTGAAAGAGCACCTATTGACCAAAATACCCACCCCCAAGTTGTTCCGGGCCAAGTCCAACAAAACCAACGCGGTAATAGTGGGCCATCATCTGAGTTTTTTTTATCATCCTCAGAATCCGTGTGGTTCTCAATCATAATTTCACCTTTTTTCTAATTTAGATACCAGTTAATTCCCTTTTGAATTACATTACCATCTCTCTCATGTGTGCGCAGGTGCGAGAGTGCCTGGTCAAGTTTGAGAATAGGGTGGGCCTCGGGCGAATCTTCGTAGGCTAATTCAGCAATCATAGAGATGTCATGAACTCCATTTTTTACAGCATCTAGAATTCGTGAATGCCGAGATTTCCTGTGTCTGATATATCGATTCAGTAGTTTTTCAGGAACAGGTGAAAGTGGTCCATGTGCTGGAAGAAGTATCGGGGGTTTTAGGTCACGGATTCTCTCAAGGCTAGCGATATAGAGGTTCATATCACCATCACTGGGTGGGACCAGAATAGTCCCATCCATTACAGCTAAATCTCCTGAAATAATTCCCACCTCACTAGCGAGACAAATATGCCCCGGGCAGTGTCCTGGAGTTTCCAACACCTTCCAATTAATCATTCCAGAAGGTCCCAAAATTGACAATTTTTCTCCGTCAGCAAGAATTCGATTTGTATCACAAGAAGGTATTACAGCAAGAGTTTCAGCAGTAGCCCATACGGGTGCTTCGTAAATCTTTGATATAGCTGTCAAGTCACCAATATGGTCTGGATGCTTATGGGTGAATATAGTTGCTACAACCCGGCCACCATCTCTTTCAGCGGCACTAATTCTGCGCTCAAGATATTCGAGTCCCACAGGATCTCTAGCGGCTGGATCTACAACGAGTAACTCCCCACCAGGTTCGCCAAGAATGTAGCAATTCGTATGGGTGGCAGGAGGGAGGGTGACTGTTGGAAGTGGGACGCATTGAACGCCAGGCGCGAACTCGATATGATGTTCCCCGGAAGAAGGGCTTTCAGACATTTTAGAAGTAGCAAATTCGATATCCCCGCTAGATTGTTCTAGGGCTGAAATCATGTCGCGTAGAAGAGTAATTTGAGGGGGTGGTATTCTCATCTCATTTTTCCTCCAGGCTTCAAGTGCGTGTTTTGGAGTTAGCCAACGAAACTCATCAAATTCACTACGTGATTCAGGGAATGTTGGTGCGGGGGGCTTTGAATCGTGAAAGTGGAAAAAATGGTTAGCAAATCTGAATCTTGTAATAGGGGGGGTTGTTCGAAGTGAAATTATTTTGAATTGTGATGAATTTGTTTCTAATTCTCCATTTTTCACTAAAGGATGCCAATTTTTCCCATCTTCAACAACCAATTCTCTAGATGCTTTTCCTACTTTGACTAAGCCAGACTTGCCCGGGGCCCAGCCGACCTCTTCCACCATTTCTCTCATCAATGCTGCAAGAGCTGCCCCTTCATCATCAGATGATAAATGCGGCAATTCATTGGCTGCATCCCGATCAAAAGAAGTCACCCCTCCTCCAGGAAATGCCCAGAAATCAGGAAATGTTGGCATCTGAGAAATTCTGTGACAAAACAAGATTTCCACACCCTCCATTCCATCTCTAGTGGCGACTAATGAGGCTGAAGGTTTGATTCTGTATGATGCCACATCCGGCACCTCAAATCCTTCCGGCACCTCGGTCATCAATTACCCCACACACCGCTTCTCTTGAAATCTATTGCACCTTCCGGGGTACATGAGCAGAGATGATCCACTTGCGCCACTTCTCGAAGAAATTGAAAAAGAACAGAGAAAGAAGCAGATTTCTTCACGCATCGCAAAGATTTCTCTTGCTTGGTTCATGATCCTGTTGATGATTGGCTGGGTGTCAAAATATGCTTATCGCCTAATATAGCCAAAATAATTGAGGAGTTAAGTAGCCCCTTCCAGATTCGAACTGGAGTCCTATGATCCAGAGTCACAGATGATGGACCGCTACACTAAGGGGCTGTGAGTGAGTGTGGCGAGTACTATCGGTTATTTCAAGCCCACCGAAAGAGCGATTGATGAAAAGTCAGTCTAATCATCATCTCGTCTTTTTTCAGAAACATAAATTCCCTTTTCTTCGAATTCATTGAACATTTTATCGCCTAACCAAGCGAAAAAAAGGCTAATGGGGTCTCCGGGAATTAGTATGATTATGATTATCGCAATTAATCCCCACCAATACCAATCCATTGTTTCACCTATGCTTCGGAAGTAGGATCCCACCCTGAAATATAATTCTCTTCAAGTTCTCTGAATAAATCCAAATGCCCCTCTAACTTTACTTCAAGGGATGATAAATTTTCTTCAATTCTACTAGCGTTGCTTGATTTTGGTACAGTTATGCACCCATTATCAAGACACCACTTGATTGCTAATTGAGCAGGCGTGCAACCTATATCACTCGCAATTTTTGCAAGTTTCGGGTCATCAACCTTGTGACCTCTAGCCAGTGGCGAGTAGGCCATAACTGTGGCTCCAATAGATTCAGTAGCTGCACGTAGTGCAGTTCTCTGTAACCAGGGGTGAACTTCGATTTGATTAACTGCGGGTAGAAGTTTAGCGTATGAGCGCATGTTATCCAAGTGGTGTGCTCCATAATTTGAAACACCTATTGCTTTTGTCCAACCATTTCTAAGGCATTCTTCCATTCCTTTCCATGTTGGTGCCCTATGCTCCTGATTTTTTGGAGGCGCATGGACTAGGTATAGGTCAATGAATTCAAGTTTAAGATTTTTTAGAGATTCTTGACAACGTTGCATAGCTGCTTCAAACCCTAATGCATGAGGTTGCCTCAATTTGGTGGTTACAAACAATTCATCTCTAGTTATAATTCCACGAGATATAGCTTCAGCGATTGCTTCTCCAACTTCATGCTCGTTCTCATATGCCATCGCTGTATCAATATGGCGATATCCCAACTCAAGGGCTGTGAGTACTGCTTGGAAACATTCGCCAGGCTCACTCATCAGGAATGTTCCCAAGCCAAACTGAGGTACATTAGAGGTGAATTCCTTCTTACCATCGACCGTTAGGTGCCCGATTTGAATAATCGGCCCCACAAACTCAACTCCTAAACTCGGACATTAGTGAATCTAGGTCTGCCTTAGTAGGTCGCAATTCATCTTCATTCAAATTTGCTAGAGGAGTTTCTGAAAGATCTAACCATTCATCTAGAGTTTTAGGTTCATTGTTATAGTATAACAGGCCAGTAACATGCTTCTTCTCAATTTCAGCCTTATGGATTTGTGAAAGTGCACCAACAGCATCACTAGGGTCGTGATTACTTCCAACAGTTTCTAGTCTGAGAGTACTTCCATCAAACAAAGCAATATCTTGATATTTTCCTTCTGGGATATCAACTTCTTCAAGAGGTGTGAAATGAGGGATGTAATCGTAAGAGTGCAACTCCACATCGTTATCTTTGACATATCCATATGACTTGAATGATTCATCATTATTAGAGAATGTTACGCATGGTGAAATCACATCAATAATTGCAGTGCCTCGATGACTCATCGCGGCACGCATCAGGGACGTGAGTTGTTTCTTAGCTCCCGAAAATGACCGTGCAACAAATGTGCAACCCAAGTTTATCGCCATAGCACAAAGGTCAATGGGGGCTTGCTCATTTGCTTCTGCTTTCCGCTTTGCCGAACCCTTTTCTACAGTAGCAGAGTACTGTCCTTTGGTCAAACCATATACTCCGTTATTTTCAATGATATAAACCATGTTCAGATTGCGTCTAATTGCATGAACGAATTGCCCAATACCGATACTCGCAGTATCCCCGTCCCCGGAGACTGCTATGAATTGCATATCTCGATTAGTCACATTCGCCCCGGTTGTTACAGATGGCATTCTACCATGGACCGTATTGAATCCATGTGATTTTCCTAAGAAATAAGCTGGAGTTTTAGAAGAGCATCCAATACCACTCATCTTAGCAATCTGCTCGGGAGCAATTCCATTTTCCCATGCAGCGTCAATTATTACCTTGCTGATTTGGTCATGCCCACAACCAGGGCATAGAGAGGAAGGGCCACCTTTGTAGTCATCTTTTGGCAATTCAATAATATTCAATTTGATTGTCAAGCACCCACCTCCTCAAGTTTCTCTAGTATTTTGTCTGTGTATACTCTTGCGCGAGGTGGTATTCCATCTGAAAATGAAACACTATACACCCTAGAAACCAATTCTATTGGCAACTCTTTTCGAAGTATGCCATACATTTGTCCATCACGGTTAATTTCCAAAACAATAACAGTCTCATGGTTAGAGACAAATTCTTCTACAACAGGGGAGAGTGGCAAGGCTCGGACTCTACATTGACTTACTTTTCTTCCAGTTTCTTCCAATTGGTCATCAATTTCCTGAATAGTGTTCTCCATAGAACCAAAATAAATGATTCCAACTTCTTGTTCAACTTCTTCTCTTAACACAGGTTGGGGCAATTCTGTTCTAGCCCCATCTATCTTGCGCTTCAATCTCTCCATGTTATCAACGTACACACTTGGGCTTTCAGAATAAATACCGTCCTCATCATGCCCCGTACCTCGATAAAGGATTGGTTCTAAGCCAGAACCGGGCAGGGTTCGATAACAAATTCCATCCCCATCTAAATCTCGATATCGCCCAAAATTACCAATTCTTTCCAGTTCTTCTTTTGTGTGAATAACTTTGCCTCGGTTCATTTTTTCTGGGTACTCAAAGCCCTTGCAAATCCAGCGATTCATACCAAGATCAAGGTCGCCAAACCCGAAAACAACTGTCTGGTAATATTCTGCATAGTCAAATGCCCTCCATCCATACTCAAAGCATTCTTCTATTGTACCTGGGAACAGGACAATATGTTGCGTATCTCCATGGCTGGCTTCGTAAAGCAAACTAACATCGCCTTGCTGGGTTCTGGTGGGTAGTCCCGTGGAAGGGCCAACACGGTTAATATCCCAGATTACTCCAGGGATTTCGGCAAAATATGCTAGTCCAATAAATTCTGACATTAGAGAAATACCGGGTCCTGATGTGCAAGTCATTCCTCGCCCACCTGACCAACCAGCTCCGACAACCATTCCCGCCGCAGCCAACTCATCCTCAGCTTGAATGACCGCGCAGGTCATTTTCCCATCAGAATCAGTACGTAATTCTGGAAGGTAAGAAATGATGCCTTCAGCAACCGATGATGAGGGGGTAATCGGGTACCACGAGAGCATGGTAACTCCGCCAAAGATGCTCCCTAATGCAACCGCTTCATTCCCTTCAATCAGAAAATCATCTGGGCTTCTTTCTCGAGCTTCAATGCAATAAGGATCTTCCTTTTCGAAATTTTCTCTGAAATATTCTCGTCCCATATTGGACGCATTTACATTCAATTCAATTGCTGCCGCCTTTCCTTTAAATTGCTTGGCAACGGCTTTTTCTAGAATTGCTTGATCAAGGCCCAGCAATTCAGCCAAAACTCCCACATAAATCATATTTGCAATCATTCTTGCCAACTTTGGATTTAGTGTTCTAGCCATCTTAGTCATGGGTATTGGATATGCTATTACATCATCCAGCTCAACTGGCATTTTAACATCAGAGTTGTAGATTATTACTGTACCAGGTTCAATACTTGCTAGATCCTTTTCCCAAGTTGCTTTATTCATCAATACTTGGATGTGTGTTCTATCTCCTGGTGCCTGATAACCGGCTTCACTGGCTCTAACGATGTACCAAGTTGGTAGGCCTGAAATGTTACTCGGAAACAAATTCTTTCCACTAACTGGGACCCCCATTTCAAACATTGTGTGTAATAGAATTAGGTTTGCAGACTGGGAACCAGTTCCATTTGCAGTTGCGATATTCATCGTGAAATCATTGACAATGGTATCCATTTTCCACTAGTCCCCTAATTGGTATCTTCCAAGTATTGCTTCATACATCCGATGAAAGCCACCTTATCAGTTACCCCTCTTCACCCCAATCGGTTTAGCATAGGCTCTTTGAAGGTATGGATTGAGAGCGTTCTCTTTCAACTCGTTGTTTGAACATATTTGTGACAAAATTGGTAGATATGTGAGTTGGAAAGGAAGCGTTTAATTCATGAATGAGGCGCTTGTCCGGCGGTTTATGATTCCGGACGCTCTAAAGGATGCTTGGGAAGATGCAGAGAAGCAAATAGACTCAGGATTGAATGATGAGGCGCTAGAAACTCTACGTAAAGCATGGGGCGAACATGAGGATGCTGCAGATCATGCTAATACATGGAAATTAGTTGGTGATGCTAAGCAGGCCATTGCGGTATCTTCCGAACCTCCAAATAAGAAGATGTTGAGAGAGGCCAATAATGCGTATCAAAGCGCTCTGAAGAAAGACTCCAAGCATAGAGATGCTAGAAGAGCATCAAATGCCATTCAAATAAAAATGGATGGCCTTGGAATTAGAAAATCCTCTTTACCAAAACTCGTAGACGATGGGACTCCTACAATTTACGGTATGCTAGCCATTCTTGTTGTTGGGATGTTGTTTCTAACCACTATCAAATATATGCCAGAAATCAAGAACGCCCTGGACCTCACATCAGAATCATCTGATGATTGGGACGCAACTTTGGTAGTCGAACTCTATCCTAATGCAGCACCCAAAACCGTCGCATCTTTCAAGGATCATGCGCGCAATGGTAATTACGACTACACAGCATTTCATCGTATAATTGACAATTTCATGGTTCAAGGTGGAGATATTCAATGCGCAACCATGCCTCTAGGTTCTGCTGATTGCTCAGCTGGAACAGGTGGTTATTCTGCTATTTGGTATGGTCAAGGAATTGAGGGGGATCAAACAACATGGAAAATGCCTGATGAGATAGATTGTTTTGAGACTTCTCAAGGTTCGGGCCAATGGCAAGGAACCTGCCACGCTCCTGGTATGCTAGCAATGGCAAATGCTGGAGCAGATACTGGTGGTAGCCAATTTTACCTAGTCGATAAAGACAGCACACCATCTCACTTAAACGGAAAACACACCGTGTTTGGAATGGCTACTGATGATAGCACTTATCTTGGTAGTTCGATTAATGGTATTGAATTAATCGATATGCTTAGTCAAGTGCCTGTTGGGGATGGCGATGTACCATTGAATCCCCCCTATATTCACAGCATAGAGATTGATGGTGACACTGCACACATGCATCTATTACTTCCATCTTGAAATAATAATTCAGGCCAAAATATCGATTCCGAAAGACCCTGTCTTTTGGGTGATGTTGAAAGACGGAATACCCGCCCCTGATGTTAGGGGGGGTGTAAACGTGGTGAGCGAATTCGAATTATCTGATGGCAGCATTGGTGAATTTCATTCCCTTCCTGCTATGGAGGGGAAGTGGGGGATAACACTTCCATCACTCCCTTATTCAATCAGAGTATTGCTGGAAGCAGCATTGAGAAAGTGCGATGGTTTCTTAGTTACCGAGCAGGATGTTCAGAGAATTGCAAATTGGTCTCCTCAAATGACTCCTTCTGAGATTCCTTTCATGCCTAGCCGAGTAATTCTTCAGGATTTTACTGGTGTTCCTGCAGTAGTTGATATCGCTGCACTCCGGGATGCAATGGTTGAGCTAGGGGGTGATCCTGAAAAGGTCAACCCACAAGTGCCAGTAGATCTCGTAATCGATCATTCAGTGCAGGTAGATATCTCCGGCCTTTTCCCAGACGCCCGAGAACGCAACATGGAGATTGAGTATGAGCGGAATATGGAACGTTACCAGTTCTTAAAGTGGGGCCAACAAAGTCTAGATAATTTCCGGGCAGTTCCCCCTGGTAGAGGAATTGTACACCAAGTTAATCTTGAATGGTTAGCAAGTGTGGCGCGAGATGAAAATGGTATTTGGATGCCCGATTCACTAGTAGGGACTGATTCTCATACTACGATGATTAACGGTCTCGGAGTTCTTGGTTGGGGTGTTGGCGGTATTGAGGCAGAAGCAGTAATGCTAGGGCAACCAATATACATGCTATTACCCGAAGTCGTTGGTTTTGAATTGAAGGGTTCTTTGAAACCCGGTGTGACTGCTACCGATATGACTCTCAGAATAGTTGAGATGTTACGGGAACACGGTGTTGTCGGTAAATTCGTTGAGTTTTTCGGAGCAGGTCTTTCGAACCTCACATTGCCAGATAGGGCCACTATTGCTAATATGGCTCCTGAATACGGTGCCACTTGCGGTTTCTTCCCTGTAGATGAAACTACACTTGAATATATGCGTTTATCTGGTAGAGAAGAGGGGCACGTCGAGAACGTAAAGCGCTTCCTTAGCGCACAAGGAATGTTCCTAACAGATGACGCACCAACACCTAATTTCACTTCAAAATTATCTCTCGATCTTGGTTCAGTAGAGCCGGCTCTTGCAGGGCCAAAGAGGCCACAAGATAGAGTCAATTTGTCAGAGATGAAGAAGCATTGGCGTGAAAGTTTAATTGCACCAGTTGGGCATCAAGGGCATGGTCTAAGTTCCAATGATATAGGGAATGAAATTGAGGTTGAAGGAGAAAATTACAACTTGAAGCACGGTGACGTAGTAATTGCAGCAATCACTTCTTGTACAAATACATCTAATCCATCTGTTATGATTGCAGCGGGACTTGTTGCTCGTAACGCAAATGCTCTTGGTATGACAATCAAACCTTGGGTAAAACCTAGTTTGGCACCTGGAAGTAGAGTTGTAACCGAGTATTATGATGCTGCAGGTCTGTCTGAAGATTTATCTGCACTCGGCTTCAACACAGTTGGTTATGGCTGTACAACATGTATTGGAAATTCAGGCCCCCTTGATGAGAAAATAGAATCTGCAATAGATGCTGGCAACCTCATTGTAGGGAGTGTAATTTCAGGAAACAGGAATTTCGAGGGAAGGATACATCAAAAAGTCAAAGGAAATTACCTCGGAAGCCCTCCATTAGTGGTCGCATATGCTTTAGCTGGAACCTTAGATATTGATATTCAAAATGACCCTCTTGGAGAAGATTCGGATGGAAATGAAGTATTCCTATCTGACATTTGGCCAAGTGACGAAGATGTATATCGAACTATGGTGGCATCAATTACACCAGAGATGTTCCGATTACGATACTCAGATGCTACAAGTGAGCCACGTTGGAATGAAATACCATCCCAACCCAGTGCTCTTTACCCTTGGTCCCCAGAATCTACCTACATCCGACTTCCTTCTTTTTTTGAAGGCATAACACCTAGCCCCGCACAAATAGAGCCAATTATTGGCGCAAAGGTTCTATTGATGTTGGGTGATTCAGTGACCACAGATCACATTTCGCCAGCTGGCGCTTTTCCGCATACTGGTCCAGCAGGACAATATCTAATGGAGAATGGTATTCAACCCAGAGATTTCAATTCTTTTGGCAGTCGTAGAGGAAACCATGAAGTTATGATGCGCGGAACATTTGCGAACGTTAGGATACGTAATCTGATAGCTTCTGGAACCGAAGGTGGCGTTACAACCTACTTTCCAACTGGAGAGGTGATGCCAATTTTTGATGCTAGTATGCTGTATCAGAAGAGTGGGACACCACTTGTAGTGATTGCAGGCTCTCAATACGGCACCGGTAGCAGTCGTGATTGGGCTGCTAAGGGGACTATGTTGCTAGGTGTCAAAGCCGTAATTGCGGCTTCTTTTGAGAGAATTCATCGCTCAAACCTTGTTGGAATGGGTGTGCTTCCTCTCACTTTCAAATCAGGGGACTCGCCTGCAACATTAGGGCTTGATGGTACAGAGAGATTCGATATTCCTTCCAGTGGCGATCTAGTTCCCCTTAGTTCAATGAAAATAACCGCGCACAAAGAAGACGGTTCTTCAGTGGAATTTGATGCAATTGTTAGATTAGATACTCCTGTAGAAGTTGAATATTACAAGAACGGTGGAATTCTTCATACTGTTCTTCGAAACATTGCTAGGAACTGAATTTTTTCGATTGGTTTAATCGAACATACACGAACCTTCTAGAAAAAATACGTCTTTTTGACGGTTGGTTCAAAAACCACCCCTGTCCGCTAACACTCATGGTAGGAGGAATCCGAACCTGTTTCCGCTTTCGTTCAATCGAAGAAGCGATTGAAGTACTAATCGAGGGTGAGGCTGATTGGGTAAATGATTGGAGGGAAAAATTGGGCCTTCTAGACATAGGCTGGCTTGAAAGGTTAAGTTCTGATTCCGATGACGAATCAATAATTTCATCATCCCCTAGAAGTGGTAGAAAGAATCTACCAGGGCCCCCACCTGACCCTACTAAAGTGGCAACTGTGCGTAGAATTATCGGGGAATTAGATATTGATAAAGAGATGGCGAAATTGGGTATTTTCAAGGAAGAATCACCAACCACCTCGGCTCTTAGGCAGATTCTAGATGAATATGATGAAGCCCCCAAACCACCTCAAGGCTCACCTTCTACCGAACCGGTTGCAGAAGGTTGGCTTAGGGAAGCTCTACGTTTGGCAGTTAGAAGATTTGGTGTGATGGGATTGCCAACGGATGTAATTGTTGAGACAATTGCTGGAAGACACGATTTAGATGATGAACTGGTTGAGGGGTGGCTTGAGACACAGTATCAACTAGGAAAATTAGTCAAAATTTATGGGGGTACTAAGGAAGGTTATGGCCCCTCTCCAGCATGGTTAGATGCACCCTGAAAACCCCCCTTTTTCCCTCGATATGCGATGATGTTCGATAACTAATATAGATTAATCATAAACGCTGTACTGCGGGGCTATAGTGTTAGCATTTTTCGCACACGCGCACGAAAGGGGTAATAAGAGAACCCAAAGTCGGTCGGTCAGTATGTCGAGCCATACCTTTGAACTGAATATGAACAAGTCACGAGTCAAAGCTCTTGCACTCGTAGCATTGATGGTGCTGTCAACTTCATTGGCAGTAATGGATGTAGCAGCGAGTAATTCGAAGCAATACCCGGTGACAAGAAACCCCTTGGATCTTGCAACTGGAGACTTCGATTGTGACGGAGACGATGATATCGTGACAGCGAGTGAGATGGGCAATTTCTTGTCTATTCTTTGGAATGATGGAGGGACTTATCAGGATCGTTCTGATATTTGGGTCTCAAACAATAATACACGCCGAGCAGGATTTACATCCATTGCAGACGTTGGCGCTGTAGAAGTTGGTGATATTGATGACGATGGTCAGGACGATATTGTGTTCTACCAAGGAAACATCCAAGTTTTTGGTTCTACTGAAGTTATCCGTGGAAATCTAACAGTCCTAACCAATGATGACTGTGCAGGTTCCTTCTCCGAAGATGCAGTTTATACTACCGGGGACATTCTTTGGGAATTCCAAATTGCTGATGTCAATGGCGATGGTATTGACGATATTGTGGCCCTTGAGCTTCAAGATATTGCATCTGGTACCCAGCGTTTGCTAACTTACCTAGGGGGATCACAACGTAACAACGCTGCAACTAATCACAAAATTACAACTCTTGACAACCTAGCTAACAAGGTCTATTCGGATCTAAGGCTCGGTAATCTTGGTGAAGCAGTAGTAGGTGGTGGTTTGCCAGGGGCAGGTAACGACTGTGATGACCTAGATGCTTTCATCTTCTTCCGTACCGGATATAATGCTGCTACTGGATATGCAGATGGTGATTGGGACAATGTTTCCATCATTGAATTCGAATGTACGCTCGATACATTCGCTGCATGGAATGACCCTAACAAGCAACATCAAATCAAGTTGAACTCTGAGGCAGGTTCTTTTGATATTGCAGATGCAGATGGTGATGGCAAGATTGACACAATGGCAATTACTGATTTCACATCCGTTGTAGTACAGACATGCGCTGCGGCACCTTGCCCTGCGCAGAATAATTGGCAACAGGTTGCAGTGTCCCCCACAATAGGGGATTTCATGCCTGCAACAGTTTCACTTGAGGATGTCAATCAAGATGGTGATGTCGATTTGGTAGTTCCAACATATTCCACAATCACCAGTTTGCAAGGTGCTAGCGGTAACACTGTAACATCTTATTCTACTAACAATCTGGATGAATTGAATACTGTACAGATTATTCTTTCAAACGGTGCTGGTGGGTTCTATTCACCGCAGTCAATGCCAGTAGGTCGAAGACCAACCATGGTTCTTGTAGGGCAATTTGCTGGTGGTCCAAACAGTGCTCTTGATTTGGCAATAGGAAACCGTGATTATACATTCCAATATTCAAATGGAGCACTTCACATAGATTCCAAAGGATGTGCTTTTGATCCACTAAATCCACAATTGAATGGTTTTGGTTGCGGAAACTTGGATGCAATTTCAGTTGTACAACTTGATAATGAAGATTTAGGGATTTCAGCAATGTCGGTCTCTCCGGCATCTTTCAATCCAGATACTGGTAGTATGACTATTGGTGAAGGAACGCGTGAAGTTAACGTTACTGTTCAGAACACAGGTCTCGATATGATAAGTGGTACAGTTGATGTTGATGTTTCAGTTAAGGAAATCACGGGTGGAACGGATACAATAGTATACTCAATGGATTATGATTCTGCACCTACAATCAACTGTGGTAACGGTTGTACTTGGTCATCTGCTGATTATGATGGTGAGCAACTATTCTGGCACGAAGAATTAGCAGCCAACCATTCAGCAACACCTGATGGTTGGGAGGCTGATGTCAATCCTACAGATTACATGTGGGCTGGAACTTGGTACCCTAATGCTACATCAAACAATCAAATGGAGACTGGATATCTATCCAATCAGGATGAGGCATTAATCCTTAGAAATATTGACCTAAGTGGGGCAGACGCAGCATCGCTAGAGTTGGATTTATTCTGCACATCAGGTTATTCGCCAGTCCATTATGTGAATGCACAAGGCGGAATTGTTGGAATGGTAATTTATGATGATTCTTGTAACATCGATGTATATACTGATGATGATGGATGGGTTCCAGTAATCTATCGAGGAGGTTATGATTCTGTTAGGTTGAATGAATATTACTACAACGGTGGTTCAGTTGAATACACCAGCCAAATCTACCATTATTCAGGAATTAACTATAGTTGGATTGATTTGCAAGATAACAATTCTCTTGACCTAACTCCATGGGCGGGTGAAACAATTGACATTCGCTTCCGTTTCCGTACAGGCTATGAAGGCAGTGTTGGTTTAGATAATGAATCACGCAACACACAATTCGATGGAATGGCAATTGATAATTTGACAATTACCAAAACCATTACTCAGTTTGGTCAGATTCAGCCAGTATCACAGAATTTGAATCTAAACAACTTCGCACCAGGAGATGAGCAGTCAATAATTCTCAATGCCTACTTTACTAACGACACAGAATATATGATTGAGGCAACACTTTCTTCCCCTACAGGTTTTGTTAATGAAGATGCAAGCAATGATGATATTCGATGGAAGATGAATGTTCTAAATCTATACGATCCAGCAGTCAGAGAGATTACATCTTTTGAGCCAGGGGCATTGTACGCTTCTGGAGATTACCCAATCGATGTGGTTGTTCAGAATGCAGGTAATACTGTAATGGATTTCGATGTTCAAGCAACAGTCTACACAGCTCAACCAAATCCGTTATTTTCCAATCCGTGTAAGAACGTTGAGGAGTTTGAGCCAAGTTCTTGTGCATACATGTTTGGTGACGATAGTGATGGAATTGGAGGAATTATTGACGACACAGACCCTGCTATTCAGAATGCAATAGTTCCAGGCAACAGGCCAATATTTGGTAGCAACGCTTACTGGTTTGGACACCCTGACACTGGATATGGTGATGATTGGAACGAGTCGATGACCCTCCAATCAATTGATCTTCGCAATATGGCTGGTGACTTTGCATATCTGACATTCGATTATTTCGCTGAATCTGATTACCTTTCAGATTCAAGTGGTAATATTGTGGGTGTCAACGATATGGCCAATCTTGAGATTAGCTGGCGAAAGGGTTCTCAGACTTACCAAGGAGTTGTATACGGCTCATGGAACGATTACAATGAGAACGGTATTCAAGGAAATCAGAGTTGTGAAGACATCGATGGTGACGATTACTTCGATGAAGTGGAATTCATGGGTGACCACACTGATGAGGGCAACTATGTAATTTGGTTTGACAGTGAAGGATTATTGAAATCTGTAACACTTGACTTAACTCACATCGTTCTGCAGAACCGTACTGGTGCTTCCAATCAATGGAGGACAGAATGCACATCAATGAGCGGCGCTGAAGTGGATCTAACTTTCCGGTTCTTATCCAATGGTGATGGAATAAATGGGCAGTCAGGATTTGCAGGATTCGCAATGGATAATATTACTGTACAAGAATACACATTTACTCCAGACCAGTCATATACAAACTCTGTAAGTGATATCGATGCACTTGAGGAGCGAAATGTTACGATTGGCACTCATAATTTCCAGCAAGGAATTTATCGAATTGATGTTATGAGTGTGTTTGATAATGTTACTGCTGGTAACAACTGGACAAATGTCAAGGAAGTCGCACTAGGAAACAACCTTTCTAGAGTGATTTTTGAAGTAGCATCCGTAGATGTAACTCTCTACAGACCTGATGTACTGGACTGTGTAGAAGACGTAACCTATGATTGCGTATATCCAAGAGACCAGGCTTTGAATCACGAATTTACTATTCCTCTGAAGAATGGTGTTCTTGAAGGACAGTACAACATCTATCTAGACGTGATTGACTCTTCAGGAGCAACTGTTTCTTCAACGGCATCTACTAACAGCCCCTTGACATTAACTCCTCATGAAAGCACCGATGCAACATTCCAACCATTTAGTGGATGGCTAGATGGGGAAACATACGAACTGCGTTTCTATTCAGAACTTATAGATGGAACACAATCAGGCAATCAGCAAAATTTCACAATTACTTTTGCAGATAGTATCGATGTGGCCATTCTATCCAACCCAACCGATCAGAATAGGCTGGAGAGCGTAAAGCAGGATATGGAATCAATGGGAATGACATATACTCAATTCCGTCAGAGTGATTGGGATAATTATCTGACAAGTGGATGGTTAGATCATTACGATAAGGTATTACTACCTTGGCAGACAATTGCAAATGTTCAGGCAAGCGGTTACTATGATACTCTGAGTGTCACTGCAACTGAAACCATCTTGCAGAACTACATGTTAGCTGGTGGAACTGTAGAAATTCATCTTGGTCCGTTTGCAGAAGGATTGGATGACAAACTTCTGTTTAACATGGTCATTCTAAACCGTGACACTGCAGGAAATCAAATTGAGCACAGTGACCTTAACATTGCAGATCCATATCACCCATTACTTGCTAATGTCAGTAGTACTGCATGGCTTGGAATGAACAATGGTAACTATGTTGCAAATGCAGGTTTCTCAACTGATAACTCTGGGGCAAATCAACTACCAACTCAGTGTGGTGGTAGAATAAACACCCAGCAAGGGACATTCCATAGTTTGCTAAACCATGATGATGACTCAAGTCTTCATATGTTGGTTACTTGTGGATTTGGTAGTGGTGGTTTGATTGTCACTACAATCGATGTTGAAAACCCAAGTGTATCTGAGCCATTCGGCAGCACCTCATCACCACTTCGCAGCAATTTGCTTGCTTACCGTGTGACGCCATATCCTACAGAACTTGGAATTGCAGGTAACGGATGGGATCTAACCGTCAATGGTGCACCACCATCTGAAGCAGATTCATCCGGTGATTATCCAATGTTGTACCTAAAGTCCAACAGCGTGGTCAACTTAGGATTTACATCCAATATCCCAGGCCTTGATGCAGATTGGGAAATTAGGGGTGCAACTGATTGGGATCGAAATCAATTCCCTCCCAATGTAGATTTCGCACACCGCGGAGATGATTCGCACAACGTAACTTTCTGTCTGATTGATACTAGTCCATCAGGAACTGGATGTATTCAAGATGCATCTTGGGATGTTACTCTATACCTTCACGATGCAGAAGGCCACACTAGAATCACTCATCTGACTCTAACTACAAACGACATTATTGCGGATGAATCAGACCCAATTGCCAATGTTACAGTTGAGGAACATGCACTATATCCTGACAGCCTCGCAGATCATGGGACCAAGGAATCACAGGGAATCAACTGGTCAGTATTCCTTGTCAAATTGTCATCCAGTGGTGATGCAAAGGTCAAATTCGATGCTTGTGAATCATATGATCCAGATGCAATGAACGGTGAGAAGGGGATAACAACTTACACATGGACAGTATTCCAAGATTATCCATGGAACAACCCTTCAAACGATTACGATGGACATACATTTGAGAGAACCGAATCGATGGGTTGTGATTGGACTTACACTTTCCGTAACCAAACAGCTGACCCCTCAGGATTCGCAGAGAACCCTATCCGTGTTGAATTGGAGGTACAAGACAGAGCAGGCAGAGATTCTGATACATTCAAACTGTATTTCGTTGTAGTCCCAGAAGATTGGGGTGATGATGCTCCTGTTTGGGAGATTCAAACACCTCTTGACGGTTCAACTCAAACCGGTGAATATGTTTGGGTTAATGGCTCTGTGATTTCTGGTAGCGAAGATGGAGATGTGTCCATCGAAGCAGCGCTGGACTCTTCCATCCTCAATGAAACAATTGATGAGAAAGTCAAGCAATTACATGATGGTAAGTTTGCTGATGTTAGAAACCTTGGAGACGGTGGAGACTTCAGTCTCAAATTGAAGATAGAAGACCTCTATAACGAGAATGGTTCTATCCAGACAATTTACCTCAAGGTTGTTGAAGGAGACGGACAAACTTGGACGCTATATCAGCAGATTGACATCAATCTACCACCAGTTGAGACAAATGTAGATCCGTGTGAAGCAGACCCCAATGCTGAGGGTTGTGATGGTAACTCCAACACAGATACTCAAAGTGGAGGCGGTATGACGAATGCAATTCTGTATGCAGGAATTGGTGCAGTTGTTCTTCTAGTGATTTTCATTATTTCACTACTCGTAGTAAGGCGCTCTCGAAAGACTGGTGCTGAAGATGTTACTGGGTTTGCAGGTGTTGCAGGTATGGATCCAATGGAAGCATATGTGCAACAATTGATTGCTCAAGGCTATCCTGAAGACACAGCAAGACAGTATGCCCAGCAATACGCAGGCCATTTCCAAGAACAGCAGCAATAGCGAGCATAATGGTAGCCAGCGCAGTTTAATCGCTGCGCTGTGCTATCATTTTGTTCCTACTAAGGGTAACGGGCTCGCCCCGTTACCTTTTGAATGAAAGATTACTCGGCGTTAGTCATGGATGAAGCGGACGGATACAAGGTTGCAGATCTTGGCCTCGCTGACGAGGGGGCACTTCGTGTAGATTGGGCACGTAGCAGAATGCCAGTTCTAGCCCTTCTAAGAAAGAAGGCAGAAGAAGAACAACCGCTTGCAGGGATGACCGTTGCAGGTTGTCTTCATGTTACTAAGGAAACGGCTATACTAATCGAAACAATTGTGTCAGCCGGCGCTAAAGTATCTTGGTCGGGATGTAATCCACTTTCAACTCAGGATGATGTAGCTGCTTGGTTAGCTAGAGAAGGTTACGGAATTTATGCTTGGCATGGCCAATCTGTTGAGGATTTCTACTGGTGTATAGACCAGACTTTGGATGCCAATCCAACTTTGACATTAGATGATGGTGCAGACCTAATTTTCCGAGTTCACGATTCACGAACTGATGCACTAGATGGTGTTATTGGTGGTACTGAAGAGACTACTACAGGAGTTCACAGACTCAGATCAATGAGTGCAGCGGGTCAGCTTAAGTATCCAGTAATCGCTGTGAATGATGCAATTACCAAATGGGATTTCGATAATGTCCATGGGACAGGTCAATCAACTCTTGATGGTATTATGCGTGCAACTTCAGTTCTTCTTGCTGGAAAAACATTCGTGATTGCTGGATATGGTCATTGTGGTAAGGGCTTAGCAAATAGAGCGCGAGGAATGGGTTCAAATGTGGTTATTACAGAAGTAGATCCTTTGGCTGCTCTAAAAGCTCACATGGATGGCTTCCAAGTAATGACTATGGATGAGGCGGCACCAATTGGTGATATTTTCTGTACTGCTACTGGAATGGTTGATGTGATCGTAAGTCGTCACTTTTCTGTAATGAAAGACGGCGCAATAATCTGTAATACTGGGCATTATGATTGTGAAATTAATATCCCCGATCTCGAAAATTTATCCTCATCAGTACGTTCTATTAGAACAGATAATGAGGAATTCACTCTTTCAAATGGTAGAAGAATCCACCTACTTGCACGAGGGCGTTTGGTAAATCTAGCAGCAGCAGAAGGACATCCATCAGAAGTGATGGACATGTCTTTTGCAAACCAATTCCTTTCACTATGTAGGTTGGCAAAGGAAGGCTCATCTTACGAGAATCTAGTTTTCGACATCACTAATGAACAGGATTCAGAATTGGCCGCCTTGAAATTAGCAGCTGAAGGATGTAGTATTGACAAATTAACTGCAGAGCAAAAGGCGTATCACGAAGATTATTCTCATGGAACATGAATCAATCTCTGTTAATGTGCTTCATACCTTCTCTTATTGAGAGATTTGATAGCAATTCATTATTTTCTTCAATAAAATTTGAAACCCCTTCAGGTTGAGTTTTGGAGTATTCTCTTAGTACCCAACCAATTGCCTTTTGAATAAAAAACTCTTTTTCATGGGCGCATTGAATACAATAACTAAACAATTTTTCTTGATCCATATTTTCTTTGTGTTTTAGATGGGCAAGTATTGCACTTCTCCTAATCCATAAATTTTCATCTGTAATCCACTTGTCCAATATCTCATTCATTTCCTTTCTATTATTCATCAATAATATTCCAACTAAACCTTGAGAAATAGGATCTATAAAATCCCACCACTGCCCTTCCCTAATCATTTTTTCATATACTGATATTGCATCTAACGTGATGAATTGTTTCCATTTTCTAGCGAGTTTAATTGAAATATATTTTTCTTCTCGATGCGATAAATCCCAAATATGTGTTATAATTAGATTATATTCTTCTTGATTAGTAATGGGAAATAATTTTTTCACCTCTGCAACAATTTCGTTATGAATGGGTGATTTAACACCATAAAAATCCATAGATGTCTTCAGGTATCTCTGCATATGTGCTGCATCTTGAGGATTTGCATGCTTTGACAATTTCTTTCTGATATGATTTGCAATTTCTTCACTTAACATCAATCACCAACTCATTCTTCTTCGGTGAAAACAAAATCGACGGTTGTCATGTCAGGAATTTTTGGCTTCCAATTATTTGGCAAAGGTTCTGCAGCATCAACCACCTTTTCCAATCGTTCTTGGAATGCATCGGTACGATATTTCAATAGTGATTGATATAATTTTTCTGAACGCCAATTTTCTGGGAAACAAACTTTTCCAGAACTCATTTCTATATCAGTTGCCCGAATTACATTGTAAGCCGGTCTATTCAGCCTCATTGTCAATGATTTTGACCATTTTACTCCCATTAGTACAGTTGCAATCACTAGAAGAAAACCAGTAATCATTGGTAGCCATACAGAACCTGAGAATTCTAGGGAATTCCACAGCATTACTTCAATCATCACCATCGGACCAGCCAACATGAGGAAAGTGGTTTGTTCAGATGCCGGTTTTCGACGTCGATCTCTTTCGATGTCCTTCCACCCTGGATGTTTTTTTTCCCAAGGTTTGAAGATTAGAGTTTTTTCTCTTTCTGCAGCCTTTTTCACTGTCCCATGAAGACGCGCAGTCCTCATCAGTTGTGAGTGTGCCATGGCATCCATACCTTCAATCCAAAGTTGATTTAGTCTTTCAGCAGCCATCCCATATTGTCCCAAATCAGATAAGATTGCCACTTGTTCAATTAGTGGTTCGGGATCTGTGGGGGATGCCTCACGTCGTCGCTGCCACCAAGAAAGAGCTTCTTCTAACATTCCTAATTCTTCTACTAGGATTTGCCCACCCCTCCACCAAGCCTTCCGATTTTCAGGATCGTATTCTACCACCTTGCGACATGCTCTCAAGCACCTAGATGCTTCACGTAGAGTGGGCATTCCTTTGGCGGGTAACTCAAGATTAGCACGCATCCACCAAGCATCAGCATTTTCAGGATCGGCATTGATAATTTCATCAGATAGACGACACATTTCGTCTCTATCTTCGGCATCTTCAGCATCAATTGCTTGCAACCATAAATCCTCGACATCGATTGGCATGGCTCTCCGAGCGGGTTAGGGTTCTCAATTCCACCGGCTCCAATTTTAATCATTCCTCTTCTAACTCAGTATTTTCTTCCATACCCCATTCGAGGTTAGCCCAACCTCGTTCGTGTATGTAATAGAGAAGCATCTTTGTCATTAGTTCGATGCTAACAATTCCCAATCCAATCTCTATGCTCCTAGTAAGTAACAAAGCAATCAAAAACGTATCAGTAGTTGCTATAACCCTCCAGCTAATTGTTTTCACAATACTTCTCTTCTTGCCCGCTGTACTCATATTATCGCTGCTACCGATTAATCGCATCTATGATGTACCTTTCGCAACAAAAAAAATATTTTTTTTTTCAAAAATTGCTTATCCTTAGGTATTCTTGATGAAGGTCGAGTTCTTGTCACGAATCGGAGAAGGGGTATGCCAAAGGTAAGGAAGCCAAAGAATGGATGGCCTCGTTTGCCAATTCCGCGGAGGTTTAGGAGAGTAAAAAAGGCAAATTCAGGCTTACCTCCTTGCCCCGAATGTAAAAAATACTCAGTCAAGAGGGATGAAAGAAGAGGCGAAAAATATTGCTCTGAGTGTGGCCTAACTCTTTGAGTTCAATCGTCTCTTTTTTTCTTAAAAGGGTTATTTGGGCTCGTCTTTTTCTTATGATAGCCAACTTTTCTCTTTGTCCCTCCATCACGATTTCCCCAATGTCGAGCTTTTCCCCGTTTGTCTCCACCTTGGCGACTTCCGCCACCTCTACGTTCGCCACCTCGCTTGTCACGGCCACCACCGCCACTTCTACGATTTCCGCGACCATCGTTACGGCGTTGGTATCCTCCACCACTTCTGCGATTTCCACCACTATTGTCACGGCGCTGGTATCCTCCTCCGCCTCCACTTGAGGCATTCTTCGGGCGCTTAGTAGGGCAACGATTGCAGGTATCCCTCCAAGCGAAGTTATTATTGTGGCATTTGGGGCATTCCCAATCATTACCACCACGATTACCATCTTTCCCTCGAGTATTTCTAGAACCACTGCGTCTATCCTGCCTTTTGTTGCGTTGATTGCCCCGGTTACTGTCCTCACGCTTCCTTCTCTGTTGAATCTTAATTTCGGAATCACCAATTGAAGAAACATCTAACTCTTTTGCTTTTGGAAAAATGTGCACAAGGGCGCAATCAACACGACCAATCACAGTATCCACTCTTCCAAGGTACAATCCCTCACTTGTTTCAAGTGCGGCACCAAGTCCTGGGGCTTCACCAGTGAATGAGACCAAAAGTCCCCCTTCATGGCTCTCGCGGTCGACCTTGCCACGGAACTGCATAGCCTAGGCCGGTGGCCTAGGTGTTTTGAACCCACCTGTTTTTTTTTCATCGAAATTTGTAGGTTTTAGTTCAATCTTGTCGGCGTCTGACCAATCCGGCACCAATCAACGCTATTATTGCAAATCCAATTCCTGGCGCAGGAAGTCCCCCCTCATCAGAGGATGAAACGGTATCTTCAACAATATCTTCCACTACCTCTTCGACCAATTCTACATCTTCACTAATCGACGTACATTCGCCAGAAGCATCACAAGCATCTATTCCGATAGTATGGATTCCTTCAGTTAGTAAATCAAATGGAATTTCATCAGTCTGCCATTGATTTCCAGTCACACTAACTTGTCCTTGCTGAACTCCATCAATTTTCAGTGTGAAGGTGACCGCCTCTCCATCAGGATCTGAAAAATAACCTCTTAGAATGTAGTTGGCATCAACCCACTCGTAGCCAGAAATTTCGATAGTCGGTGGGACACTTTGCTTGGATAGACCCAAATCATACATGTAGTCAAATTGTGCCATTCCGGCAGCTGTGGCTTGAACATGTACATTTACAGCACCCGGTGAAAGTGTACCAGCACTTGCCGTAATTACCGAATCAGAACCATCAAGGGTGAAAGAAACGGGTACTTCAACCCCATTTTGCATCAATGTCAATGTTACTGACATTGTCTCGCTGTAAGTTGGGCTGAAACTGAATGAAAAATCGTCTAATGTAGTTGTATTAGAGGGTGTAATGCTAAAAATTGGTGCGACATCAAAAGTTCTAGGTCCGCTAGTTTGTTGGCTACTGTCGGTCGCTTCACAAGTTACAGTGGTACTTTCTCCTGCTGAAGGTGAAATAACGGTCCAATGATTTGCTTCAGCTTCTTCAAGACTCCAACCTTCCGCTCCACTACAATCAACGTTGAGCATTCCAGCACCCAAATCATCATCGAACCAACAGTTGATATCAGCTAAATCTACGATATATTCGCTCTCACCAAGGCCTGCAACAGGCAATCTGTAATTATCAGCAGGGGAACAGGTATTCCAAGTAGGGGGATTGTCAATCGCTGGTGGCATTGTTGTGAAATCTAAGAAATATTCTCGTGATGCAGGCCAATCCTGATTATCATAAGTAAATCTTCTAGAAAATTCAGTGCCATCAGTTACAGCAATCATGGAATAATCCAAATCATCATCGATTTGATAGGACTGGCATTCATCTCTAGACTCATATGTTTGCCCATAATCATCCGCCTCTTCATCCTCTTCAGTATATGTAGTGCTACAGTCATGTTCTTCATATGTATTGGCAATTCGTAGTTGATTCTCTTGGGGTGGGAATGTGTAAGTAAATTGGGCATTGGTCAAATTTCTTCCAACCATTGCGAGGGTGAAATTTGTAGAATCTATTGGCTCATCAAACCCAACTGATGCATTAAGATAGATGATTGTATCACAACTATGTGGTCCACAAGCCCCTTGGTTTGCAGGATAGACAGGTACTTCTTCACAAGTGATTGTCCCTGTTGGCCCACCGAACTGATCTTGGCACCCCCTTCTTTCAGGATGTCCTTCGGGAATCAGGTTGGTTTCTTCCAATGTCATCCCTTCTTTAATCCAAGTTGCATTATTCCAGTTCACTCCAGGGCCACCTCTATGAGCGGGCCCTCCCCTGAAACCGATACGAGTGTAGGTCTGAACTACGCAATCTATTCCAATTGCTTCAACACCATCTTTTTCATCAGTTGATAACCAGTTGTTGTCCCCTCCTGGGAGACCCTCGAAAAGGCCATCAAGACTTTCTCTGAGGTCGCCAGCATAGGTTCCATTCACCATTGCCATTGCTCTAACAGAAGCACCATCCCAATTTTGATTGATTACCACATTAAAATCAGCATAGTTGTAGTAAAACATATCCTCAAATGAATATCCAGTACAATCTGCTTCAACTTGTCTTCCAGTAGCCGAGTTCAGAGTATCAATTTCATTAGTTTCTTCTTCAATCATAGTTGGTTCTGTAACATGCAGTAGAGATGAAAAAATCATCAATGCTACCAATATCAATGCGAAGTAGACCCGTCCATTTCTTGTCGCCATTACGTTGCCGAGGTCGCGTTTAGTGAAAGAGTGTTTTCCTTCCTGACACTTAGTGTATATCTGAACACCATTGTTCGATTTATGGCCGTAGTGACCTGAATCTGCGTAAAAATAGCATTCCAGGTATGATTGACCAGAGAATTGCTGATGCCCAAATGTAATTCTGGGAGATTATTGGCCTTGCATCCGGTTTGAGGTTTCCTTCAAGCAATAATTGGTAGACTCCGTTAGGGGATAATAGGTCAATAATTTCGCTAAACCGGTTGTATTGATTAGATTCTAGATTGGTAACATCCACTCCCATAAAAGTAGCTAGAATCGCAGTTAATAGTAACCAAACAAAAGTGAATAGCATCCAGATACCCACACCCAATGTGACGGAAGACCCCAAATCTTTTGCAATACTTGAAGCAAGTAATTGAATGCAAGCGTACCAGAAAATAATCAATCCAGTTGGAATTATGAAGTATAACCAGTCGTAAAGAGTCGGTAATTCTCCCATTTGTTCATTAATTAAAATCGTTCCAATTGCACAGAAAATAGTGGTTGGAATGAATACTGCCAACCATAATCCTTGAAGTTGAGAGCGGGCCAAGTCAAACCTATCTATTGGTTGTGATAGTTCAATAGCTAATTCGCCAGTCAATCTTTTCCTACTTATGCCATCAAATCCAAGAAGAACAACTCCCAGAGTTGACGAGAATAGGACAAATAGACTGACTAGAAACAAAATTTCGTATGGTGTATCGAATTGCAATTCTGAAGTCACGCTGGAAGATGAATCAGAAAGACCCCAACTACCTCCCAATATGAAAACAAACAAAAGACCAATCAAAGCAATCATTCGCTGGCTTCGAAAATGCATTTTTGCTTCTAACCAGGAGAGGTGCCAAACCTTCTTTTCTCGAGACACCCTACTCATCTTCTTCAACCCCTAATTTGCGTAATGGAATCATTGAATCATCCCCCACTTCAAGGCCTACAGTCTCAACGGATTCTCCAGTTGCTGCTGCTAACATTTCTTCAAGGGTCGGAAGAACAGTTTGCAATAGACAGATCTCTCCGCCAGATTCTTCAATAGATTGTAAGATATCATGTCTTTCGTTGCTACTCCACCCTCCTTTTTTGTGCAAGGTGAATCTCCATTCTTCTCCAGCCCATTCGTCACACTTCTGAATTGAAATACCCCTCCCGAAAGAGTTGTCTGACGGTGGGCACCAACCATTACCTGCAATAATCAGATAAGGATCGCAACCAAGCATTTTTTCGACTTCCGAAAGACTACCAGAAGCGACCATTTGGCCACGATGAAGAATTGCCAAGGAATCCACGAATAATTCCATCTCGTGCAAATTATGGCTGCTAACAATGATTGCAACTCCTTTATCAGCAAGCTCGCGAAGAAGATGGCGGAAAGCGGCTTGGGCAACGGGGTCGAGTCCATTTAGGGGTTCGTCCAATAACAAAATGTCAGGTTTTCCAAGAAGGGCACAAGCCAGGGTTAATCTTTGCCTCATCCCTTGGCTCATGTTGTCTAATGGGGTATCCATGCGATTACTCATGCCGACTGTTTTCAACATTTTTTCACTATCACCACCTTCTCCTCGAATGGTAATTAGCCGATTCAAAACTTCTCTTGGAGTGTTTGTTCCTGACCAATTAACTCTCTCGGGCATTAATCCAATGTGACGCTGGGAGTTTGACCAACCGAGCATCTCACGATCTTGCCCAAAGATTTGAACATCGCCTTTCTGTTGTTCATTTAATCCAGCAATTGTGTGCAATAAGGTTGTTTTTCCCGAGCCATTAGGTCCAATCAATCCAAGGATTGTTCCCCTATTAACTTCTAAATCGACATTGTGAATTCCAGCACCCAATCTCTTTTTCCATGGTTTATGCCATTTCGTGAGCCTATGCCGGTATGTCACCCCTGATAGTGATAACAGTGGCGCCCCCTCTCCCATACCTCCTGGATTATACATCATGTTCTCAAACGTGCCGCCCCAAGTCACTGTAGTCGGTGCTTTAACCTGTTAGTTCGGTTTCGGCGACTTGAAGCCAATGACGTTACTCTTCACTTTCATGACTTGGTTGGCCCCGTTAGGGCTACTAATTGTGTGGCAGTGGAGTTTGTGGAGACAACAAAAACCAGAAGTTCAGTTTTCGGATTGGTTACGCGCAGATCCATATATTTGCGGACTAGTGATCGCTCAAGGGTTGATTATTAGCATTCCATTGGGTATTTGGCTCATCATGTGCGTATTCATTTTTTCAATGCTGATTTCATTAATGATTAGCGAACAACAGAGGACAGAATGGGGTCAAAGAAAAACGACAAGAGCAGTCGCACTATTTTTGCTAATTTCAATCCATGTCATGTCAGGATTTTTACCTGTTTCAGAACCTAATAGTGATGAAATATGGGGGGCTCCAGTAATTGAAAATCCAGAAAATAATCAATTTTGGCCAGCATCTCAACAGGAGATTTGGCTTCTTCCTGATGGAACAATAATTATTGAAACCCATATGCAGACTCCTGGAATTATTAATCCCTGGTTTTCTACTACGGCATTGAACGAATATTCTCAAGCCAGTGATGCAAAAGAAATTCGCTTTGAAGAAGCTGCTTCATTGATGGATGATTGGGTAGGCCCCAACTCATTCACACTTTCACCTATTCATGAAGGAGTTGTACATGATTATGATGGACAAAAGTTGCTCTATACTCATGATGATGTTATGCTGGATTTACTTGGCTCACACCCCTCTGGGGAAATGATAACTGTATGGAAACCAACATGGGGGGGGGAGATGCATCTTTTGTCAGTAATCAAAGTCGGTCCAGATCCTTTTGTAGGAAACCCAGGTGCTCAAAAATATGTGGTTGATTGGTTATCCAACGAATAATAATTAGATTTAGGAACCCCTAAATTAGGGCAACCTAATCTTTATGTATGGGCTTCGTGTCAGATGCTTTAGGGCAACCTAAAAGTATAGTTATGGTGATAAAATTGAGAAAAAAGATAACTAGTACGGTTTTGATGTTGTTGATGGTAACAACCTGCCTGTCAGGTTGTCTAGGCACAGATGATGAAGAAATGGTAATCAAGATTGCATTTTCAGTTCAGGACGACTATGATAATCCGGAGATGAACCCTCAGACTTTGGCGGATTTTGTTTCAGCGGAAACAGGTTTAGAGGTTGAACTCTATGCTATTTCATCGGATGGAATGGCACTTGAGGCACTCCGTTTTGGCCATGCAGATGTGGCGTTTTTGGATGGCGGGTCTGCTTGGCTCGGTTGGCAAAATTATGGGCTTGATGTGATTGCTGCGGATCAGAAATCCGATGGTTCTACTTACTATGTACCACAAGGGTGGGTGCTAAATAATTCTACAATTCAAACGCTAGACGATTTATCTGGTATGGATTCGTGTCATACTGGCTGGTTAAAATCCGCAGGAATGCTAATGCCAATGGGTTACATGATTGGTGAAGGTATAGTTGAAGTCACTGGTGATGAGAATGAAATAGACTCTCTTAGAAGTACAATTGAGAACCATTTTGGAATTGCAACAATTCCTTCTAGCGGCGAACTCTACTATGGTTATGATGGGGCATTCCGCTGTTTGACAGAAGGTCAAGGGGATGTTGCATTTGCCAAGGAATCATCATTTGAAGATCATTGTGAGGGAAATGATTGGTGCCTAGAACGTTCTGAATACCGTCAGCTTGAGCCAGCATTTGGCCAAGTCCCCAGCCATGCAATTATGGTAAATCCCAGTCACTCGGGAGACGCCAAGATCGCCGCAATTACTGCAGCGTTACTGGCTCTGAACGGTTTTGAAGGAAATACTATTCTTGAGAATGTTCTCAATACTCCTGGAATAACTGAAATAGGAAGTCAGGAACATCTAGGAACGTACTCCTCTGCATTGAACAATATTCCAGGACTTACTATGGAGTATGAACAAAAATATGAACAGAACGCTTGAAATTTTATTGGGAGTATTATGTCTAATTCAGTTATCAAATTGAGTGATGTGGATATAGGATTCCTAGGCGAATCGCCACTTATTTCAATTCCCAATTTTGAGGCATTTGCTGGAGAAGTTATTGGAATAATTGGTGTTTCGGGAATTGGAAAAACAACATTGTTGAGGACATTGGCTGGTTTGCAACAACCACTTAATGGACAAATTTCAATTCTAGGCAAGTCATCATTTTCAGAGTTAGTAAAGGGTTCAATTGGTTATATCCCTCAACGATTGGGTCTTGTTCATCACCAGACAGTTGGTTACAATGTGCTTATGGGGGCTCTCCCTCAAGCCACTTGGTGGCAGTCATTATTTTCTCTCCCTTCTGCAGAAATGCGCCTAAGAACCCGAGAAGCAGTAGATGCAGTAGGGCTGTCAGACAAGATATCAGACCAAGTATCACAACTTTCGGGGGGCCAACAGCGAAGAGTTGCAGTGGCTAGATCTCTAATGCAGAAACCTTCTATTCTCCTAGCTGATGAATGTCTTGGGGAACTAGATTTGGCAACAAGCGAAATAGTTGCTGAACAGTTGCTCCATCTTGCTAAGGAGCATGGCTCTTGTGTTATTTTGGTTGATCATAGTCCAGCAAGAATGCGGGTTCTATGCGATCGATTGATAGAATTACATCAAGGTAAGATTCGCGAGATGGAGCCTGGTTCCATTTCTCTCCCATTATTGTAGGTGTAGTTATGCTTTCTTCCTTAATTCAAAATCTAAGAAAGAGGTCAAGATTGATTACTTTCATTGCTGTTTCTTTACTGGCTTACATAGTTTCTAGGCACCTTGATGTCACAGGCCCAAACCTATCAAGGGGATTCGATAATTTACTAGTGATAATGGCCGAATCCTTCCCTCCAGATTTCTCAGTATTGACTAATAGAGCATCATGGTCAAATCCTCCGTGTAATTTCGATTCAGATATTCTCTGTAGCCCAGCCGCAGTTGGATTACTGCAAACGCTAGAAATCGCTTTCCTAGCAACACTTTTTGGCACCATTATTTCTCTTCCTCTTTCATCAATGGCAGCTCACAATCTTAGTCCCCTATGGCTTTCTACCATTACTAGAAACCTGCTAGCAGGTTTGCGTGTTCTTCCATCATTAATTTGGGCACTATTATTCGTAATAATTGTTGGAATAGGTCCTTTAGCAGGAGTTCTAGCAATGACTCTCTACACAATTGGCTATCTTGGAAAACTACAGTACGAGGCCCTAGAGGGAATTAGGAAGCAACCACTAGAGGCTGCAAGAGCAATGGGTTTGTCTAGGGCAGTTGTGACAAGATATTTTGCCATACCAGAGGCTAGCAATTCTCTAATTAGTCAAATTCTATTCATGTTTGAATACAATGTGAGGCACGGTTCTGTTGTGGGTTTGGTTGGCGCTGGTGGAATTGGTTGGTACATGCAATACTACATTTCACCATTCAAATTATACGATAGAGTTCTAGCCTTAATCCTCGTTCTTTATGTTACTGTAACCATTATCGATTGGCTGAGTTTGAAAATTAGACGTAGATTCATAGAATCAGAAGAGGTAAAAAAGCCCAGATGGCGAGACGTAATGTTGCCACAGAAATAGATTTATTCTGCAGCAACTCGAATAGCTCCGTCCCTGTAATGAACGTAGATATTGTTTGGAATCTTGGCTGTTAGGGATGCAAGAGTTTCACGAATTTGGTCTTCACTCACATCGAATGCCTCTGCAGCTCTTTGACTTGACCAAGGAACGGATTCAAAGTCAGATTTCTTAATCCATTCATACAAACGACGTTCTAGAAGAGATAAGTCTTCAACTGCCATACCACTCGGATAAGGTCTTCCTCTATGGATATTGGTATTTATCACAAACTTTGCTCAACCATATTTCTTACACATTCTTCAGCAGTAATTTCGCCATCAAGCAATTCGTTTAGGGCCTCAGTGAAAGGTACAGGGCACCCTACTTGAGCGGCCCTCTTACGAAACATCCTAGCAGCTCTAACTCCTTCTGCAACCATGTGCATCTCTGACAACCCCTCTTCGAGGCTTTTTCCTTGACCAAGTTTTTCCCCTAAAGTTCGATTACGACTACGTGGGCTAGTGCTTGTAACGTATAAGTCTCCCAACCCTGCTGGTCCCAAGGAAGTATCTTCTCTTGCACCAAGCATAACCAAAAGGCGTCTTCCTTCAGCAAATCCAATAGGAACTAAAGCGGCTTTCAGATTATCTCCACCAATTCCAGCCCTTAACCCATCGACAATACCACAAGCAAGAGCGACAGTATTCTTGAAAGCGCCCCAAAGTTCTGCACCGATGGGGTCATCTGCTGCTTTGAGAATCAATGTTTCAGTCGATAATCTGCTTGCAACCCTTTCGGCAACAGAGTGATCATGTGCCGCAACGAGGGCGTTGGTAAGTACTCCACGTGCAACTTCAGGAGCTATAGTTGGCCCGGTTAACACAACTACGGGGTTTGATAGGCCGGCTGCAGCTAATTTTTTCTCAATAGCATCAGAAATTAATCCGCTCCCCTCCTCATCTTTGGGGGCTATACCCTTTGCAAGATCCACCAAGACATGTGAAGGTCGAAGGTATTGAGTAAGCTCATCAACGACTGAGAGAATCACCCCAGATGGTATGGCTAAAATTATCAGTTCAGATGCATCACACACTTCTTCTAGATTCATCGATGCATCTACGCCCTCAAGAATGACATCGGGGAGGTATTTTTTGTTGATATTCTCCAGCACCATTGATTCGTAGACTTCAGCCTCAACGGTCCACCCCATAACTGAATGCCCATCCTTGGCCCAAATATGGGCTAGAGATGTCCCCCAGTTCCCAAGTCCAAGTACCCCAATCTTAGTCATTGGACATCCTCCAAGCCGATTGGCTCACCATTTCCATTATCAATGAACCCCTCATTCGTATTAGAATAAAAGTGATTGCATAACCCTCCGTGGTATCTGCGATGTGATTTTTATCGACGGGTTCTTGACCCAAGAACCTCGCCCGACGTTACAAGCAGGGGTACCCGAGTGGTCAAAGGGGCTGGGTTTAGGTCCCAGTGCGTAGTGCTTCGCAGGTTCAAATCCTGTTCCCTGCACCAAAATCGGCACTGAATCTTCGGTTGTAGCCACTGGTTTCAAGTCTGAAGCGATGGCACGACTCACAAGGGGGCATGTTTCGGCAGTGGCTAATGAACAATTGAGTGGGAAGCAATTAGTGGCTCTTGCAATAGAAGTAAGTGATTATGCAGTAGCTCCACATTCTCGTTTTCATGTTGGAGCAGCACTTGAATCAGAAGATGGAATAATCTATACTGGTTGCAATGTCGAGTCAGATTCCTATGGTTTGACCATATGTGCAGAAAGGGTAGCATTAACCAAGGCACTCTCAGAAGGTGCTCGCTCGTTCAATCGAATAGCAATAATTGGGATTCAATATGATGAAAATGGCGTTCCGGCTAAACAAGAACATGGTATTACAGAAATAGATGGTCTCGGGCCATGTGGTGCGTGTAGGCAACTATTGTGGGATCATTGCCGAGACATAGAGGTAATTGGCGGAACATCTAATGGGGAAGTTGGCAGAGTTTGGAGACTTGCAAATCTTCTACCAGATGCATTTCATATCGATAGGTGATAGGATGGAAGGAGTAATTGTACCAGAGCACGCTTTGATTGCACATAAGTTGACACGTTTGAGAGATAAAGAAACATCTTCGGTTCTGTTTAGGAACTTGGCCCGTGAGATCACGCAGATTTTGATGGTTGAAGTAACACGAGACTTATCTACAATCTCTGACAATCGAGAAACTCCTCTATCACCATTCACTGGATCTAAAATTGCGTCAAGAATCGGAATTGTTCCGATTCTTAGGGCAGGCTTGGGAATGAGTGATGTGGCTCATGAAATGCTTCCAATGGCCAGAATATTACATGTGGGTTTGTTTAGAGATGAGGAAACGCTAGAACCAGTTTACTATTATGATAAATTACCAACACCTCCAAATATAGATTTGGCAATTGTTGTAGATCCTATGTTAGCTACAGGTGGTTCTGCAATTGCTGCAGTTAGTAGGTTAAAGGAAACGGGTATTGAAAATATCCGATTCGTAGGTTTAATCGCGTCTCCTGAAGGAGTTTCTGCAATGCGGGATGCTCACCCGGATGTGATGATTTGGTTGGCATCTGTTGATGAGAGGCTCAATGAAATGGGGTACATAATTCCTGGATTGGGTGATGCGGGTGACCGTATTATGGATACCTAATTCTTTCTACTAACTCTAGTTGCTGCTAGTATCGCTAGAACTAGAATTATTACTGCAATTACAAATACATTTGTTTCTTGTTCGTCAGAGGGAGATTCAGCATTTGGGTCTCCTGCACTGGTGATTACGACCTTGTTCCACTCGTCGTCTAAGTTAGTACCGTCGCCATTTACTGAATTTCCGTGCGCCGTGAAGGTCACATCATGATGATTTTTCGATGGAGCAGTCCATTTTACCTGCCAACTGCGTTGATTATTGCCAAAAGTTGTATGAGTTGCTTCACCATTCAATATCTGAGTTGTATTATCTACAATTGATAATTCTCCAGCGCTTACAACGAGGTTGAAACCGCCATAGTTGGCACTATCATTGTTTATTTCTGGTCCTCCAGTAATAGTTATGGTTAGATTTACCACATCATTGCTAGAGTAATTTGACGGAACGCCATTTAGTATGACTGTAACTTCATCAGAGGCACTTCCTGAGTGGCAAACACAACCAAGTGGAAACCCTGAAACACCGAAAGATCTAGCCGAAACTGGTGTGATACTAGAGCCTAAAAGCAATAGAAGAACTAGCACCCCAATTAGTATAACTCTGTTATTGATTTTCATTTTTCATCACTATTCAATTATATTGCGAACATGATTTACAATAATCAGCGCCATATGAAGGGATGTGATGAACTTCCATTGCTCCACAATGCTTGCAGGGCTTTCCAGTAGGCACCATTTCTCCTGTTTGGCCTCCAGTACTAGTATCGGTGGTCGATGGTGCGGCAGCAGAGGGCGTAGTTTTGGTACTAGAAAGTTGAGCTTCTGCAACTGCTAGAGAAGGAATCGCTGGCATCGCCGGCTCATTTTTTCCGCCCATCAAGAGTAATGCTGCGACGCCAATTAATAGCAGTATTACTACTGCAAAAATTGCCCCAACAAGCATTGTACTAACCCCTTCGCTAGAAGCGGTTTCAGTCCCATCTCCACCATCATCGGAAGTGCTAGTATTGGTACCATCGTCATCATCTTCTGTGTCATCACTACCACCTTCTCCTGCACCCGGGAAGTCTAGTGGGTAGTAAGGGTCAGTACCGTTTTCCATTTCTGCAACATCAGAGTAACCATCTCCATCATCATCATCATCTAAATCATCGGCAATACCGTCATTATCAAAGTCAGGACAACCAACCAATTCGCCGCTAGATGTACCGAAGTTGTTTGGACAATCATCGCCATTTGTACCAGTTTGATTATCACCGAATCCATCTCCATCAGAATCGTATTGCTGGCTAGGATCTTGCGGTAAGAAGTCAATCTTGTCGTTCACTCCATCTTCATCGTTATCTCTTTGACTTTCTCCACAACCATTGAGATCGACAGTTTCACCCATTTCGGTATCTGGGCACTGATCTTGTGAATCACTAACACCATCTTGGTCCGAATCTCTTTGTTCGTCTGAACAACCGATGTTATCGACAGTTACGAGGTCAGTTGTATTGGGGCATTGGTCTTGTGCATCGTTAACTCCGTCCTCGTCAGAATCTTTCTGACTGGGGCTACATCCATCGCTATCTACCAGATGTCCTTCATATCCGGGCGTATTGGGGCACAAATCCAATGCATTTGAGACACCATCATAGTCGTCGTCTCGTTGCTCATAAGCGCAACCCCATAAGTCAATATTTTCTGCACCATAAGGAGTATCTGGGCATTGGTCATCATCATTTTCTACAAAGTCGTGATCAGCTTCCCATGCGAACCTCTTGAGTTCTCTTAATTCTGAAAGTTCTGAACTGGTGTGATACCAAACCTCTTCCCAACCATCATCACTAACCATTAGCTTAGGATAAAGTCCAGCTGTAGCATCATCAATGACAGTTAGAGTTTCCCAACCTGTTCTAGTTGGGGACGCAATTTGCAAAGCACCTTTGCCACTATCATACCACGTTGAATGAATTAGTCCAGCCGAATCTTCAACTACTGACATGTATGAAACAAGTGTGTCGCTTCTCTGGTCAAGAATATGGTAGTTGAAAGACGAACCATCCCATTCAGCAACTTGGACAGTACATTCTTGAGGTGCATCGCAGGTTGTATCACTTGAACTATCTCGTCCGCGGAAGTAATTGATTAGTAAGCGCCCATCATCAGTTACGTCTGTATCTAATCGATAAAAACCAACGACTCCGCTGGTGGTAACATTGTGGATGTCCCAATTAGAACCGTTTTCAATTGCTAGACGAATCATTACAGGATTACTACTGTAATAAGATACGTGGGCTACATCATTTACGTAGTCAACACTAGCGTAAGTTCCATTTGCCTGAATAGTTTCTTCAATCCAACTGCTTCCAGATTCTCTAGCTACTTTCAATTCAGAATATGCTCCAGAATTATCAGTATAAGATACAATTCTGCTCCCCGTCGAATCAACTGCTACATCCGTGTACCATCCAGTAGAGTCGTCATTTGCGATAACCTCAACTGACCAATCACTACCTGTTTTGGTAGCAATCTTTGCTGCAGTTTCAGTGACTCCACCAATTTCGTTTACCGCAGTTTTTGCGTGGAATGCAACACTTTCGGTCCCATCAGATGCAATTGCTAAAGAGGCATATCTTCCAGTTTCTCCTCCTTGATCTAATATTTCTGATGCTCCCCAAGTACCATCAGAATTTTGTTTTCGATAAATTAGATTGCAATCATTAGTCATGTTACTAGGAGCCCTGTCACAAGAATTATCATTGTTTGAGTATCCCCTGAAGTGTACAAGTCGAAGTAAGCCATCATCACCTTTTGCTACATCAACATATGCAAAATCATCGTCTCCACTACTAGTGAGAATTTGCTTTTCGTAATGACATCCAGTATCATCAATAACTCTACCAGCAGGCGTGTTCATGCACCTGTCTTGAGCATCTGCAATTCCATCACCGTCAGCATCTGCTGCAGGGGTTGCAATAATCAAATCATCATCATCATTATCATAGTAAGAAAACACCTCGCCGCCATTTTGGTCTATTGCAATATCGGCGTATGAGCCAACACTTCCAATACTTGCAATTTTCTTTGATTCCCATGAAGTTGCTTGCTGTCTAAGCAATACTAAATCAGAGTTTGAGTAGTCATAGTAAGATATGTGTAAATCACCAACCGAATCACTTTCAATTCTTACATAATCACCAATATTGTTAGTCCCATTTGCTATCATACTGTGGGACCAACTATTCCCGTCCTTGACTGCTAATCGGACACTATCCCAGCCAGATGTATTTTGATATGCTATGAATTCATTTCCATTTGAGTCTATTTCTAATTGCAGCCACCATGCAGGATAGTATTGTCTTCCGGTTTCATTAATGTGAATATCATTAATTCCCCATCCACCACCATCGAATGCCGCATATCGTAATGAAAATGTGTACCATGCAGAAATTGTTGTTCCAGTCACAGGGTCGCTGATACTGTTAACAAGAGCACAAGTATAAGCTACCCTAGGTCTCCCATTATCTCCTATTTGGAGACTACTAAATTGTCCAATATCCGAATAATCATCGTAATCCCCAGATTCGCCAAGCCCGTTATCTATTGTCCCATAAGCCCATGATTGATCACTGCTATCCCAATTTGCAAATGATAGATTATATTCGCCATTATGTTCAGTATAGAAAGAGAACCATTCAGAATCAGAATCATCAATTGCGAATCCTATCCTCCCTTCACCAGCGTATGGATTTCCATCACCTGTATTTTCACCTGGAGCTACAGTGTTGGTGCTCCATGAATTCCCATCATATCGTGAAATTCTAAGCACCGCGTTGGTAATGTCAAAAGATGCAATTCTCGGATTTCCATTAGAATCAATGTCAATCTCAGCATATTTCCCAATATCTCCGAAAGTGTAAACATCATCAACTTGCCAAGACCAACCATTCCAATGAGCAACTTTCAAATCGCGCCCTGCTGCAGAGTAGAAAGCAACCCAAACCGTCCCATCGTCAGCGATATCCGAGGAGGTCCATTGTCCAGTATCGCCATCGGTATCTACCGTTTCTTTCAGCCACGCTGTAGCGGCGCTAGAACGGGCCTCAGCAGGCCAATTTTCAGAATCTCTAGGCATTTCAACTTCAGTTTGTTCTACTTCACTCATTTCTGTTGTGTTTGTAACAGCAATTGGGCTAAGTGAGGTCAAAATCAACACAAATAGCAGCATTATCGGGGCTGTAGTGGGCACACGGCTCATGGACATCGCTCTGCGCAGGCGAGTGATTTAGATTAAGTATTCACCCTCTAATGTATAATCCGCCTACGGCGGATATTAAGCAAACCCTCATGTCCTTGAACCTCTTGGTGTTGCATATGTCTGGGGGCCCGCCATCTGTGGAAGACGCTTATCCACTACCCGATGATATACATGTAAATGAGGACGGTTTCATACCTCCTGAGGATTTGGTGGCACATTTCGATGCAGATCACGATGGAAATGTTACAGCAGAAGAATTTGTAGAAGTTTCAAACTACGATAAACTAGACAAGAACCTAGAACGAATCAAAAATCGTAGAAGTGGTAGAAAGGGCATTTTCCGTGGCCCTGAGGGTTTGACGTTCCTTGGTGGGTTAGCATACGGCCTCGTATTTTTCGGTCTCCTATCTGCGATGTCATCAGGATTATTAGGCAATGAAATCAATGATTCAGTTTGGCTCGATCAAAAGGTATCAGATTCTCCGCTAGATCCTGCAGGTGAATGTTTGGACAGTTCCGGAGTGGTTTGGATTAATATTTGGGCAGATAATGATGCAAAAAAAATACGAATGCGGGTATTTAACGCAGAACCATTCGAAGATGAATCCAAGGATCTTAGGTGGGTACTTTCCAATGAAGAGAAGCAGGTTGCTGAATCAAGTATAGGAAATCGTTCTGAAGGTTATTTTGATTTTGCTCCTTACAATGATGGAGAATATGTCCTGAATGTATTTTTCCACAATACTTCAAATTACAATATGTCTGAACACGATAATTCCTCTGCAGATGCTCCGCTTTACACAGATGGTCCAGTTACATTGACTCTTGACATCCATACTAGTAAGTCCACATTACCTTGGGTGGATGAATCTGAAAAGGTTAAGGAAGCCAGCTTAGTCGAGGATGGTGATAGGGTTTGCTTGACCCTTCGTCAATTAGGTGGTTGGGGTTGGGCCCTAATGACTGCTGAATGGGCAGGGGGGCGTGAAACTGCAATGCTCACAGGCGGTTCGGCAGGAGTGCCTGCTTGGTGGATGGCTTTCATCTCCCTCTCGATGAGTGTATTTTTCCTCTGTGTTCAGTACCCCCTAATGTATCGGTTCTATCACAAAGAAATAGATGACATTCTAAGTGAGGATGAAATTCGTAGGATTGTTCAAAGATCTTTGGAAAGGTGCGAACAGAAATTCCACTTGTCTATTGATTGGACCGAGTACAAGATGCAGAAAAGGTCACTTTCAATTGATGTTCTTGTTCCTTACAGAGCCACTCAATCCGCAGTAATTGAGGCAGGTCAAGTTACAACTGCAATGTTGAAAGAGGTTTTAGAAGATTTCAAAATTTATGGTGAATTGACACCTTTACAATTGAAAGCTAGGGCGCTTGATGACCATCACGGTGCATTTGAATCACTGTCCCAAGGGCGTGGCGATATAGAACTTCCAGAATTAAATGTTGAGAGGCCTGCTTTAGTGCAGGATTACTCCGATTTCTTTAGCGGTATCCACAATTCTGCAGCATTGGAAAAGCATGTTGAAGGTTGTATCAAAGATTTTTTGAGCAACAACAAACTGGAAGGTTACCATTTGATTGGAGTAGATAATAATACTGTTGTAATTAGGTTGATTTACAAACCAAAAATGCGTTTCGCTTTCCTCAAATTCGCCAAATCATATTTTGAAATTCAGGATGAATTGAAAGCACATCTGTATAGAACAGTTCCAAAGGATTCTGACAATCTTGAATTCGTTGTTTCGTGTCGAAATGAAATTGCAACTTTAGCAGACCGTTCAGGAGCGGGTAGGACTGAAAGTGGAGTAGGTGAGCACCAAGGTCAAGCATTCGTTGCCCGTCAAGATGGAATTGCAGGAACAATCCTTCAGAGTCAGTTCATGGGCGATATTCTATCTTCTGTTGAGTACGTTGCGCACGAGAATCGCGAAAAAATTGACCGTTGGGGATTCTTTGGGCTAATTGTATTCGTTTGGATTCCCTTCATGGCCTCAGGAGTACTTGTAGGAGCTATGATGGGGCTAGTTGCCCGAATGCCATTCCTACGTGTTTTGACAGCGTGTTTCATCGGTGGTGCAGCAGCATCAGTTACTTGGGCATATACTGCTGAAAGCATTATTGAAGTATTGCATGCACTAAATGCTGAATTGTTCATCCCAATTATCATCGGAGTGATTTTCATCGCTGCAATTATGCATATTAGAACTAACAAGAGGCGGAGAAAAGAAAAATTATTCCAGGGTTCGATTAAATTTTTCAAGGGTGAAACTACTGAATAAATTGCATATTTAGGGTATAAATCAAATCCCTCCGGCTATTTTGAACCGTACATGGTGTGGTGGCAATTGGTTGTACGAGGTCTTCTATCAGGGGGTTTAGTTGTAGGTGCAAGCGAGTTAGCAAAGCGGAACGAATTGATGGGAGCCTTACTAGTTTCAATTCCTTTGATTTCTATTCTAGCAATAATTTGGTTATACAACGACTCTTCCGATACAGAGCAGGTTGCTAACTTCACTACAGGCATTCTATGGCTGGTAATTCCCTCTTTGACCTTATTTATCTCATTACCAATATTCCTACGTAGAGGAATTGAGTTTTGGCCAGCACTAGGTGCTGCTTGCCTCTTGACAATTATTGCTTACTATATCGGTGTGCAACTAGCTACAAAGTATTCAGAAATTACTTGATTACTGTGATAGGTTCTTGACATTCTCAACTAGATCCATTTTCTTGATCCTCCACATTCCAAAGGGTGTCAAAGAGATTGAGATAAATACAACAATTCCAATAAGTAGGAAGATAGATTCATTGGAAGGTGCGACGGTGAAATAAGCCGTCCAAGTAATGAATGATGCCATCAACAATTTCGTCCCCAGAATTGAGAAAACGCAACCCAATATTCCGCCAACTAATCCTATTCCAAGATGTTCTCCAAATAGCATCAATCCTAGTCGATTATTGGATGCGCCCAAGACTCTGAGGGTGGCCAATTCAGTATCTCTCTCTGCTAGGTTCATGACGAGTGTGTTGAACAATACAGCGACGGCAATCAAGATCCCTAAGCCCTCTATTGCTAGGTAAATTCCTTCTTGTTCTTCCATGAGTTTTTCAAAGGAAATGAGCGTATCCTCTCTCTCTGTAATCCCCAATGAGCTCTGAGCCAATTGTCCGTCAGGTTCCACTCCCTCTGGCAATTGAAGCATCACAACTGTGGCTTCCAATCCAATGACTTCGGCTAAATCGGCACGGTGGAAATAAACTGTACGGGAAATTTCACCTATGGTGAAACCAGTGATTTTGACCTCTACAGTTTTAGTTCCGAAAACGATTGATTGAGTGTCACCAATATCCCAACCGAGGAAATGATTGATCCCCTCATCAACTAGGACTTCAGGAATGTCCTGATTCGCAGACGGTAAATTTCCTTCTGAAAGATGTACCAAATACATCGATTCGCCGGCCTCAGTGGCGACATTTTGAAGTCCATAAGCTGTCAATTGTCGATTATCTCCCTCAGGATTGCCGGGGAAGATAATCATGAGTTCATGTTCAGCCTCATTTTCATCTGCCCATTCAACGATGGCATCTTCATTGCCCATTGTGAATGCCTGAGCGTCCCAACTTTGTCGTTTTTCTAAACCTCCAAGGAAGATTTCGCCAAAGGAATCCATCATTATTACCATTGATCCAAAAATCAACATTGAAAGTCCCACGGCAAAGAATGTCAGCATCAATCGAACCGGTTTTCGGACGCTGGAGCGAATGGTCAATCCAACGGTTGCAGGTAACTTTGAAGTCATCTTCTGCAATTTTCTAGAAGAGACGCGAATTTCGTGCTGCCCAAGCAACACTTCCAGTGGTTGCAACCTAGATGCCTGCCAAGCAGGTCTTAACCCCGATAAGAACGAGATTAGCATTGCAATTATTACAATCTCACTCACTAAATTTGTTGGCAACGAAGGATTAGTGATAGGTATTCCAATGATGTCTTCATACATTGAAAGCATGGCAGGAGCTCCAAAAAATACGCCAGGAATTGCACCCAATACACAACCAATGGCCCCAATGAAAATCGGAGCGATGACGTAACCGGGCATTATCGACATGCGCTTCACTCCAAGTGTGCGAAGAACTGCAATTTCCTTGGCCTGTGACTGTATCAATCGCTGTAGGCTTAGGAAAATGGTGATTCCTGCGACGACCGCTAGCATTCCTGTAATGACTGGATAGGATTTCATTGCCCCTTCTGCATCGGCCCGCAAGAATTCGACCGAAGTGACTCCTGTGCGATCATAAACACCCATCGGCGAATCATCGTTATCTGCTGCAATTGCTGAAATATCTGTGATTAGAGATGTCAAACCATTCGCATCTGCATCTTGTGAATCCGGTGTCCCAACAACATCAATCAACAATAAATTAGATTCACCTGCGCTCAAATTTGCAAGCGCTTCAAGCCCCTCATCCGTCATGTAACCAGTCACAAATGTTCCCGGTTGTGCAGGCAGAATTTCACCTTCTATTGTGAAGTACAAATGATTAGAATGGAAACCGATGCCTACCACAGTATAGTTCAATGCAAAGCCGGCACCTGCGCTGATATTGACGATATCACCGAGCCCAAGGTGGAGTCCCTCGGCTGCATGCTGGTCGATAACAATCTCATCGACTGCAGAGGCTAATCTTCCAGAACAGCAATCGTGTTCAGGAATCCAAACTTTGTCAACTTCACCTTCGTCAATTCCATGCCAAACAGCAGGTATCATGCCAACATCTTCATCTTCACTGAAAAATTGGCCATTGGATTTGAGGCGAGGTTCACAATAATCCAATTCAAAGTTTTCACTTTGCCACTGATTACGAATTTCTTGGCAGAGGTTCTCAGAGGTCGTAGCATTCCAATTTCCAGCATTGTTCTCAACCCAGACATCGGGTAGATTTACACCCTGTTCATTATCTTGATAGATGTCATCGTAAAGATTGGAAGCAGAATAAGCGTAAGCGCCGAAGGAAATTCCAGCGAAGGTACCAATAGCCACCATCAGAATTACTGCTGAAAGGCGTAACTTCGTGCGCCAAAGGCTTCTTGCGAGCCTCTTTGTCAGCAGCATGGACATTGAATCACCTCAATTATTTACCTTTTCATCTGAAATTATTTTTCCACTATCTAGTCGTACAACTCTAGTTGCATATTTTGCTAGAGATTCATCGTGAGTGACCATGATTACTGTAATCTCCTCAGCTTCGCATGCTTTAACAAGAACTTCCATCACTTTAGTAGAAGTCGCAGAGTCTAGATTCCCTGTAAGTTCGTCACCCAGCAATAATTTAGGGCTCTTGGCTAAACTTCTAGCAATTGCTACTCGCTGTTGTTGCCCGCCACTAATTTCCCCAGGGAATCTGTCAACTTCACCTTCTAGTCCAACCAATTTGAGCAATTCCAAAGCTCTATTCTTGTCACGTCCATCAGATAATTCCTGAATCAAAAGTATATTTTCTAACACTGTTAGATCTTGTAGTAGGTTGAAAAATTGAAAAACATATCCAATATTTTCTCTCCGAAAAGAGGTCATTTTCTCTGAATGCCCACGAGGTACTTCATGTCCTTCAAAAGTATATTTTCCAGCAGTAGGGTTGTCTAATGCTGCAACACAATTCAACAGAGTAGTCTTACCAGATCCTGATGGTCCAAGCAAAATTATCCGTTCCCCTTTATCGATATTCAAATCTATTCCATCAAGTGCTTTTACAGTCTCCGAAGGCATTACATAATGCCTTTTCATATCAGAAATTTCAACTAGACTCATAATCTCAGTTATGGGACAGGTTTTGTGTATGTCTACTTTTCTTAGACCATTATTAGAATAAACTACTTGCAGTCAGTTATTTTCGAAAGGATTGGGGGCATAATATTGAGAGTAGTAACTTGGAATCTCAATGGCATTCGTGCTGCTCATCGTAAAGGCATGGATGATTTTGTAAATGACATAGATGCCGATGTGTGGTTATTCCAAGAGGTACGAGCTTTGCCTGAACAAATGCCAAGTGGTTGGAGTGCTGCTCCTGGTCATGAAGTAATTTGGCATCCCGCTGAAAAAAAGGGATATTCAGGGGTATCCACTTGGTCTAGGGTTGAAATGACTGAACAAGGCCGTGGGATTGATACTGAATTGGATCCCCAAGATTTGGAGGGAAGAGTGCTTCATACCAAGCATGGAGAATTGGACTGTGTCAATATCTATTTGCCAAATGGTGGGGCTAGTATTGAGAGACAACAATATAAAGACAAATGGCTAGAAGATTTGTTAATTTGGTCTCAGAAATTTATTGATTCTGATAAGCCAGCATTACTTTGCGGTGACTTGAATATAGCACATACTGAAAATGATATTTGGAACCCTTCAGGGAATAGGAGGACCTCTGGCTTTTTACCTCATGAGAGGGAATGGTTCACTCGTTTATTGGCAACTGGTTGGAATGATTTATTGCGGATTCAAGTTGGTGATGTGAAAGGTCCCTATTCATGGTGGTCTAATCGCGGTCAAGCAAGAGTGTTGAATCGTGGTTGGAGAATAGATTATGTTCTTGCAAATCATGCTGCAAAGGAGTTATTCAAATCTGCTAAAATATTGAGAGAAGGTGGACTTGTAGTTTCAGATCACGCTCCTTTAATTGTTGATTTGAATATGTAATACTTAGCGACATACTTTAGCATGGCTGCGCCCCCTTAGGGGCGCAAGCGGTGTGGAGATGGCTGAAACAGATATTGAGGAATTACGTGAAGAGCGTTTGAAAAGACTTCTTCCAACAGGCAGGGGAGTTTGGATTCCAATTGATCATGGGGCATCTGATTGGCCTGTTGATGGGTTACAAGACATTGGTACTTTAGTCGAAGAAATTACAAGAGGAAGGGGTGCTGATGCAATTGTTTGCCACCGTGGTCCATTAAAATCACATTATGATAATACCCATGATAATTGGCGTGGCGGATGGGTTCTTCACCTATCGGTATCTACGCGTCATAGTGGCGATAAAGCAGGCTGGAAAGTTCTTGCTGGTGAAGCCGTAAATGTAGTAGTATCAGCAGTTGAAAGAGGCGCGACTGGAGTGAGTGTTCAAGTTAATTTAGGAGATGAACATGAATCCAATATGTTGGCTACACTTGCATCTGTTGCAGACGAATGTCAATTATTAGGTGTGCCTTTATTGGGTATGATGTACCCAAGGGGAGAATATCTAAAATTAATGGATGGTGATGATACCAATGGCGTGG
>PBPH01000012.1 GCA_002725475.1 Methanobacteriota archaeon
AACCTCGCCCATGAATTAATCGGCCCGTCAAGAACTTAACAACACTTGCTCTTAGATGAATGAGCAATTTGCACAAATATCCTAATTTCGCCGCCATGAAGATATCACAGTATCTTATCGGAGGCACATTAGTCAATGCTGGGGTGTAACTTGTGGTCAAGCTAAGACAGATTCCTGAAGACTTCCAAGTTACTGAACTTGGGGGCCCAGAACCAATTATAGGTCAAGCAATGCTTGATTGTGAACATAGGTTATATTTGTTGGAAAAACGTGATCTTGATACTATTTCTTTACTAGCTCGTCTTTCACGACATTTCAATTTACCAAGGCGTTCATTTGGTCTTTCAGGATTTAAAGACAGGCACGCAGTTACTAGTCAAAAGGTGACGCTACCTATTGGTAAGGGGGATGGATTACCAGTAGAGATAGGTGAATCAGTAGGTGATGAAAGTGATGATTTGAGTGTTGATGGTTGGCGCCTCACACTTCTCGGTGGTAGTGATAAGAAACTTAGGAGCGGAGCGCATTCAGCAAATCACTTTAGAATCGCAGTAAGAGATATCACTCAACAACAATTAGACGGATTACCCCGTCGTTTAGAACAAGCGAAAATACATGGTTGGCCAAATTGGTTTGATAGCCAAAGATTTGGTTCTGCTGTTGGCAATAAGCTACCTGGCGCCTATATTGTAGCGGGTGAATATGAAAAGGCAATGCGCCTCCACCTTACAGAAAGAAACAAATCAGATAGATCCGATAAACGTAGAGATAAGAAAAAGATGTCAGACGCGTGGCCAAATATTTCTCATTTAGATGTCGAGCATAAACCATTTAGAAAACCCCTAAAAGCGCTAGCACGAGCAAAAAAAGAAGGGGCGGAAGGCAAAGATTTGTGGCATCGAGCCTACATGTCATTACCCTATGATATACGCGGGATGTGGCTTTCAGCTTGGCAATCAAATGAATGGAACACCCTCCTAACAAATATTTTCAAAGAAGAATTCCCCCCGCATCTTCTATATTCAGTAAATATTGGAATGGGTGGCCCCTTATTGTTTCCTCAAGCACCTTCTGGTAAGCGAGGAATGCCAAAAAGACATTTAATTCAAGACATAGGTGAGGTATTGTCCGAACTCCCCTTAGTATTACAATTACCACATTCTGATATGGATTTAAGTGAAATAGATCAATATCTTTCTGACCACAAACGAACTACAATGATACAATCAGAAATCAATGTCAGCGAGCCTCTAAGGGATGAGTTGAACGCTAAGAGTAAAGGAAAGCGCTGGCAGATAATACTAGATTTCGAACTCCCTCCTGGGGCATATGCAACTGTTTTAGTGAAGAGATTATTTCACTAATGTTCTCATTCCCATCGAACCCATTCTTCGTTGGAATCAGCAGGGCGATGGAATTGTTGATTTGTTCCGATTGGATAATTTAGCCATTCCCACCCATCATCACCAACAACACCCTGTATACTAGCTACAGGAGTGAGATATTCATGAGATAATTCGTCATTGGTATTTGAATTAGAACTAATATCATCTCTTAATTGATTAGTATTTTCTAGTTCATTTTGCATTGCTTTCAATTCGTCTTGTATAGATGATAGTTTTCCTTGAGCAAATTGGAGTTCATTTTCAAGACGTTTGGAACGATTCCCCCTCATGTAAAATCCAATAATTAACCAAAGGATAACAGGAGTTAGAAAAACAATCCCCATCAAGCCATAAATGTCTAGTGTGGCAGAAGTCCCCGGAATTAACATTTCAAATCCTTTGCTTGGAGTACTATTTGCGTCCAAACTATCAGTGCCTAATTCAATTTCTTCTAAGTCTGAGAAGCCATCATTGTCATCATCATCATCTTTGTTATTACCAATCCCATCTCCATCAGTATCAAAACATTCCCGCGGATCATTTGGAAAGTAATCTTCTGGAAGTTGCGGGCGTTCTGGGTCGGCTGGGTCGAAACAACCATCGTTATCTTTGTCGTTTGGGAAAGGGTCCCCTAATCTTCCTGATTGATTGTCGCCATAACCATCTAAATCCTCATCAATCCATTGTGTGGGTTCATCGGGGAACATGTCAACATCATCAGCCCACCCATCGTTGTCACGATCTAATATACATGGTCCGAATTCATCAAGTAAGCGAATAAAGCACCAGTCTGGATTGCTTCCATTCATATTATCTCCAAATCCATCTCCATCAATATCTGACCATTGAGTTGAATCGTTAGTAAAAGCATCTGGATTACGACCAAACACATTGTCTCCATATCCATCCCCATCATCATCTGACCATTGTGTCGGGTCATTTGGAAACGGGTCATCATAATCCGCTACCCCGTCATTGTCAAGGTCATTACATCGATCTTCATCGTTAATGTATAAATCGGGATTCAAACCCAAAGGATTGTCCCCACATCCATCTCCATCAACATCTGACCATTGTGTCGGGTCATTTGGGAATGCGTCATCAAAATCAGACACCCCATCATTGTCAATGTCGTAACAACGTTCAGCATCATCAATAAATAAATCGGGATTCAAACCCAAAGGATTGTCTCCACAACCGTCTCCATCAACATCTGACCATTGTGTAGGGTTAAGTGGAAATGCATCATAATAGTCAGCAATTCCATCACCATCTGTATCTGCATGTGCATTTGGGTCATTTGGATAAGCATCGCCAGAGTCAGACCAACCATCTCCATCAGAATCAGGGCAACCAATTTTATCTATGGTAGAATTCCCATAAGTCAAGGGACAACTATCTCCTCCAACAACGGTTGGGTTGTCTCCGTATCCGTCTCCATCAGAATCTCCGGATTGGTATGGGTCATTTGGGTCAAGATCATTTTCATCGGACCAACCATCTTGGTCACTATCAGGGCAGCCATGCTTATCAATATAGGAGAACCCTGGTATTTCTGGACACTCATCGCCCCTAAACCCTGTTAGATTATCACCGTAACCATCCCCATCAATATCTGACCACTGTGTTCTATCTCTGGGAAATGGATCTATTCCGTCAGCCATTCCATCCCCATCAGTATCAACGCAACCATACATATCGATTGACGAATTGCCATTTATTGTTGGGCAGGAGTCTGGCAAATAGCCTTCAGAATTATCTCCGTATCCATCACCATCAGAATCACGGTATTGACTTGAATCAAGAGGGTGACTATCAACAAGATCAGCATAACCATCACCATCCGTATCTATGTCTAATTCTAGAATGAATATTGTTGATGAGTTACTTGGGATAGGTAAATTGCCAATATGGGAGGACCCATCAACCCTCCCCATTAGATGAACATCATTTGTGGGGTTGATGTGCACCCCATAAATTTCTAAATATCCCGAAGCACTCAATGCAGTAGTCCATTTTGTGTTCCCACTAGCATCAAATTTAGCTGCCCAACTACTAGAATAGTGCATTCCATTTACATTATTGGACGAAGAAATAGTTTCATTTCCAATTGTGATAGTATTAGACCAAAACGTACCACCAACAACAATTTCACCTTGTTGTGATAAGTCAAATGCTCTAAGGTTGATATTGGATGTTGTTGTACTGATTTCCACATAACCATTACACTCTCCAATATCATTGAATTTGAACACAATCCATCCAGCATTTTGAGAATGGCAATGCACTCCAAAACTACGATTATCCGAATGTCTCATCAACACATAAGATTCTCCGGTTTGAGAATTAATCGGTATTTTCAAACCACGTTCATTCCAAATATTTCCACTAGCCCAATAATTCATATTCTGGTGTGCTGAATATGTTGTTGATGTAATCCACCCCCAAGTCCCGTTAGTATTCAAAGAGGCCACAAAATTTCTTCTTAAATCTGAATACAAAGGATATTCTACATTTGTTATTGAACTAGATGTGGTACTGGAGAAATCAGCATGACTCTCGATATAACCATGTACAGTTAATCTATTATTGCTATTATCAAGACCAAGTGAAAAACCCTCCACACGACTACTACGACTTTCAGTTCCCCCTGTGGGTAAAGTTCGTTGAACACTGTATGTGGCAGTCACAGCAGTCCCCCAAGTAACATCTCCACTTACCATAGAAATTTTGAAAATACCCAACCCGTAATTATTAGATAATGTCACGGAGACATTACCTGACCCAATTGTGCCATGCCCATATATCATGGCATAAACATAGTAACCATCAGCTTGAATTTCAATAGGATAAGCTCGCCCGTTACTTCCAGATGTATCAGAAATTACTGCTTTTGCGCTCAGCGTTCCAGAAGAATCGAAATGAGCAATAGCAACAAAATCATCATTATTGGTACTATTAAATGTATGACCTTGAATGACAAAGGTATCTCTACTTCGTATCATGGCATAAACAGAACCAGCAGGTCCGATTTCAAGAGCTTGCGTCTCAGACCAATCTGATCCACTAAGTGCTTCAATCCAATCCCAAACTCCATTACTATTGACATGGGCAATATAGGCGCGGTTATGGCTGGATGAGGGTATGGTTATGTTGCCAAGGATAACGGGTCCATTCATCGAACCTCCAACATAGAATCCACCCTGTCCATCGGGAATACTGTCCCGGGGATATATCCACCCCTGCGAACCTAGTGTGCTGATATTTATTGGCGCGACACTTGGATTTTGAGGTAGTGGTGGAGGCTGAGTTAATTCACCAGAAGTTATTGTAGGTAAACTAATTGCTGAACACATTACAACTACCAAAACAATAGCGCGCAACCTGCGCTTATTCCTCATGTTACTCATCCCGCAACAATAATTGTCCATGTTTTTGATATATAGATTCCCCACACAAAATAAGAATAACACATTTATGATTATCAGTTATCAGTTGTTTCCGTGCATTGTGGCTAATCCAATGGCATCATTGGTGGTTGGAAGAGTTTATTCCACTAATTACTTCATTCCATTATTGGATATGAACAATGGTATTGCAGCCAGAACTCCACAGAAACCTGCTTGACAAATTCCAGCTAATACGGTGCTTCCTACCGTAATTAATCGTAAAGAGCCAGAATCCATCCCCTCTACTTCAGGGTAAGGTATTGCGGCGGCCATTATAATTCCCAAAAATAACGAGCCACCCAAAATCATCCACGTGTAGTGAATGCCCTTCTTCTCAAAATTTTGTGTTAGCCAACCCGAATAAATATATCCAGAACCCGCTAGAATCCCAACAATTCCTTGTACAATATATACCCAAGTGGGTGTCAAATATGCAGAACTTTCTGGATCTAAATCTGCAATGAAATCATTCAAAAAACCACCAGCAAAAGCGTTTATTAAACCTCCAAAAACGGATAAGCCACCCATTACCATGATTAAAATCCCTATTACTTTAGCAGCCTGTGAAGGGGGTCCCATCATTACTACAGGTTCTCCGAAGGGTGTGGCTGCAACCCCTTGACTAACTTCGCCTCCAATGATTAGTTGTTGTGGTGTTCCTTGCATGCCGGGTAGCACGAGGTGCTGCCTTATCATGTGTCCGATAGTTCTGTACAGGTTGGATAATTGTACGGCATCATAGGTGGCAAGAATAAATAGTCACAATCTCTTGATACGGTTGATAGGCCAAGAAT
>PBPH01000013.1 GCA_002725475.1 Methanobacteriota archaeon
AAGTGACGCCGAAGTTGAAGCGCCGACTGAAGAAGCACCAACTGAAGAAGCGCCGACTGAAGAAGCACCAACTGAAGAAGCGCCAACTGAAGAAGCACCAATTGAAGAAGCGCCGACTGAAGAAGCACCAATTGAAGAAGCACCGACTGAAGAATCCGCAGTTATTGAAGAAACCGTGCAAGAACAGGGACCAGAGTACACAGATGATGAACTCCGAGCCTTTGGATGGACTGAAGAACAAATTCAATGGCAAAGACAGGCTGAAGCAATGGAAAAAGGGCAACAATAGTCAATTTTTTCTCTTAATCAGTTATTCTTGGGAATCGTCCTCAGGTCTTGAACAAGCCCTCATTCAACTACAAACTGCCGAAGGGGTTGAAAGCCACAGGGGGCCCCAATCAACTTGGGTCACAGAATGGTCGCAGATTCATCACCTACCGCGGCAGAACTCATGTCCATGACAGTTAGCGCTCTGAAAGAGTTGTGTAAAGAGCATGGATTGAAGGTTTCCGGACGTAAGCAGGAATTGATTGATCGCCTTTTGGAGATGACCGCATCAGATGACGATGTCCTATTACTCGAAGATGATGATGAACCTGCAGAGATGGTTGTGGAAGAAGAGGTGTTGGAAGCAGAAGTTCTAGATGCGACTTTTGATGACACAGATGAAGATGATTCATTGATACTAGATGATGTGCAGCAAGAAGAAGAAATTCTTGATGCTGAAATTTTTGAGGCGGAATTGTTTGAAGATGAAGAAGTTGTAATTATTCAACCAGCACCAGTATCTACTCAGAGAACTGTCCGACTTGAAAAAACAAACCTAATTTCTACATTATCAAAACCCAGTGTTATTGCAACTTTATTGGTTGTATTGATTATCGCAGGAGGTGGTTATTGGTATTGGAATAGTCACTTCAATCCTTTTGTAGCAACTCCAATAGAATACGGTGATCAGATGGAATTTACAATTTCTAGTGGTACATTTGACGTTGAAGGTGAAGAAATGATTCGCGAACTCGATGATAGCCTAAACGGAGCACTTGCAGATATATGTGAAGAATTTCATGTACAATTCTCAGGAACAGGAGATATTGGGGTGAAGCGAGGCGATAGTAGTGAATTGCTTGATTCCACTGATACTAACTTAGTTGGATCAGTCCAATCTAGGGATGCGTACGGCCTAACATTCCTTGCGGTTGAACAAGAACTCAAACACGATTTATCAGCCAGCATATCTTCTCAATCTTGGCTTGGGGATTCGTCTGAAGGGATGTGCTCAGTACCAGTAGGTCCAATTTCAGGATACGCCTTAACTCAGAATTCAAAATCTTGGACAGAGATAGGAAGTAAGGCTTTACTCAGCACACACACATCAATCACACTAAACAATCAAAATGAAGAAACTAGGGTTGAAGCAGTTTCATTTGGCGTACCTGATGATTCTCTTTCAGACATAATGCCAGAATTATTACTTCCACTAAAGCCGGTTGAATTAACTCCATTATTTGGCAATTCACTTCTCGAAGTTGGGAAGAGTGGAACCAGTGGAAACTGGCAATGGACAGTTGGAAATACAATTTCAGTGGGTAGTGAGATGGGTTTGCAGATTAATATGAAACATTTGGAGGTTGAGGATTGTATTGGACGAGTTCACATGGTCCTTCACATAGTTCCTTCATCACCATGGGCAGTTAAACAGCAAGTGGATATCAATCTTGAGAAAAGCCGTTATGATTCTTCGGAGTGTGGCATATTTGCAGATTTCCTGTTAGATAAGGCGCTACCAGAAGGGTCAATTAATCTACAATACACAATGATTCGAACCTCATCGACAGAAGGTGACGGCATGATTGATTGGCAATCATCATATGGCAATCGTCCAGGTTCTAGTTCAGGGTCCCTAAATCCCACTGAGAATTGGGGTAGTAGTGGCACTCATATGCCCGATTATTCTGAAGATAGATCATGGCCATTGGAAGATGCGGTTACTTGTATCATTAACCAAACACTAGAGGCTGAAGAGGCATCATCAGCGTTGCTATCAGGTGGATATGTGTTCCGTGCTATTGATGATAGAAGCCATGGAAATACTGAGTGGAACGTTTCTTGGGTTCATGATAATGATGCAGGTTGGGTGATAGTTGAGCAGAGAACCGAGAACTGCACAGTACTTTCAAAAGGTGCATTTGATGCAAATGATAAACCAGCACATAGAAGAGAGAGCATTCCAACATCAGCCAGCATTAAACAGATTGAAGAAAGAATAACAGATCCTAATCGTTATCCAACATTGACATCTGAAATTGCACCAAGCGGCTCATTGAGTGATGACACTACAATTGGTTATTTTCTGACAGTTCCACCAGAAGCAGGGGATATTTTTGATTTGCTAGAAGGTTTCCAAGATGGAACAGTTGCTGTTTTCGGAGAACGTGAATGGACGGAGAATGGACTTGACCACTCCTTGGAATACGCTATTGATGGAACATCAGGTAGAATGGTCGGCTGGGTAATAACCTCTACAAATTCGTGATGCTCAACACTTTTTGGCCCGTCACCCTCAAGAATGTTTGAGTTGCCGCTGCCATCAGGTGAGACAATGGACGAAGATGATACATCAATTCCAGAGGCGGCTCCAGCCCCTTTAGTGATAGATGTAGAATTCGTTGAAAAGGAGATATCTTCACCTCAATTCGAAGAATTAGGGCAGGCAGAAATTAGGGAACCTCTAAATCTGCCACGTGCAGAAAAAACACATGCCGGGAAAGCTAGAGTTGTAAGTGTCATTAATCAGAAAGGCGGGGTTGCAAAAACAACCACTGTAATTAATGTCGCAACTCATCTTGCTATCAATGGAGTCAAAGTTCTTGTCATAGATTGTGATTCACAGGGCAACTGCGCAACAGGTTTTGGAATTGATAAATCCAGAATCAGGTATGGCACTCGAACACTCATGACCTCCCCCGAAGATTCAATCCGTGCGCGTCACGCTACGGCAATAGAAAATCTACATCTAATTGTGGGTGACCGTTCATTGGTTGGGATCGAGGACGAACTAGTTTCACAATTAGGTAGAGAGCGCCTTCTTTCAGAAGGTCTTGAACCTTTACTTCCTCATTATGATTTGATTCTGATTGACACACCACCATCTCTAGGACTTGTTAGCATAAATGCTCTAGTTGCTTCAGATGCAGTTGTAATTCCGGTCCAAACCGAATATTTCGCTCTAGAAGGACTAGCCCTACTAGCTTCTACAATTAGAGAGATACGCCATCGCCTTAATCCACGCTTGGGCGTGGATGCAGTCATCATGACTATGCACGCTCCAACTTTGTTGAATGGTCAAGTAGCAGCCCAAGTCAGGGAAACATTTCCTGATTTAGTGGTAGATCCTCCAATTCGTAGAAACATTCGTCTTGCAGAGGCTCCATCACATGGTACTCCAATCCATATTCACGCCCCGAAAAGCGCTGGCGGACAGGATTACGCGAACCTTTCTAATGCATTGAAAGAATTATGGGGATTTGGTGAAAAAAATGAGTGAGCCATCAAAAAAAGATGATTCAAAAACCAAAAAAGGGCTTGGTAGAGGGCTTGGAGATTTGCTTGCTGAGCACGACACGGATCTACCATTTCTTGGCGCTTATGGTGCGGTATCGGAAAGCTATGAAGAAGGTCTCCCAGCTTCATTTGGTCAAGATAATTCTAACGAACTATTGCAAGTAATAGAGCGACATATACGTTCCATATTTGATGGCGAGTTATCGATTGAAGATGAATCGATTAGTATTGAAGATTATTTTTCAGCGTCAATAAGTGAAGATTCTGGAGTTAATATAACAATTAGCGGTGAGCACCTCCCCTTTGTCCCTTCAGATTTATCCTCCCCATCTTTTGTTCGTGGTAGTCTATCTGAAGACCGAACTTTAGCCGAGGTGTCAATTATTCAGTGGGGTATTGAAGCCCGCCGCCTAATCAGTCGCATTTGCGAACATTACAGTATTACTCACTGAGTGATGGAGTTTCATCACCACAATTGGAACAAGCTAGTGAGCCCATTGGGTCCCATGCAGGAAGCACGATGGCTTCAGTATCCAATGCCGCAAGCATTTCTTTAGACAGATATGATTTAGGCGCAGCGATTTCAAACATGTATTCATCAAACCAGGAATCATTCATCGTATAGTATCCATCGCTTCCACCACTTTTACCCCAGGAGTTTTCAACTCGCCATCGTCTAGTTCCGTTCTTATCAACATCTACTCCAGTGAATAGCATTGCATGGGTCATCAACGAATGATGATAGTCTAGGCGTTTTTCCTTGTCAAGGCCAAATTCAATTCCATACATTTCTTCGAACTCAAACAATTTAGCATCCCATAACCCCAGTTTTCTATGCATTTGTTTTCCAACATCACAACCCATCCAAACGGTGGTTCCATCTTCCAATAATTTTCTAGTTACATTTTTCATTTCTTCAATTGAAATATTTAGGTATTCAACAGGTGGGCCACCTACTACATTCTGAAGAAAATCAACAGTGTAGGTTTGCATCTGTGGGTTTCTTGGATCATTGACTAAACATACGTAATCATTGTAATCGATTGTGACAAATTCATCTCTGAATTGTTCTGGAGTCATGGTTCCTCGAGAATGAAATTCGTTATCCTTGTCTCTCCATTGCCAATCAAATTCAGTGGGGGGTGTTCCAAGATGGATGCATAGGAGTCTCCAGACATCTTCCAATCGCTTATCCTTGTGAGCCCTCGCATCTTTGACCGAACCCCCGTCATCAATGATGCCGCGTAGTTCAGATGCAATCGAGCGAATTAGAAGCCTTAAGTTCGCATTCATCCAAGCAGTTGCTGAAGATGACTGAGATTCTGGATATGCGGATTTTGGAACTAGTCCATACTTATTGATGACGTTTATTGCCATGTTCCATTGACCACCATCTTCGCTAGGGTGGTCAAGAATGAATCCTATAGTGCGGTCATCTAGCGGCCTGTCCGAAGTTGCAATTATAGCCTCAAGGTTGTGATTTGCTCTCTCAAATTTATCCCAAAAATGAACAAATGCTTGAGAGAATTCAAATTCCTTCAAACCCATCTTTTCCATTGCACCAGGTCGCATCAAATTCAATGTAGCAAAAAGCCAACATCTTCCCGATGCTTTTTGATTGGTTACTTTCCAGTCATCTATCTTGGTAGAAAACGATTCGTCGATATTTGTGACAATTTCTCTTGAAAGTGCCACTTCTGAAACAGTAGTAGTGGTAACTGCGTTTTGTACGATTCTAGCATTTTCGTCCGCCGAAAAATTACTTCTGAGTCGATCAATCTCTTTTTTTGTCATCTTTCCTGACATGTAGGGTGCCTCGCTGAAACCCTCGCCTACTCGGGCGGGTCTAAGAGATTCCTACTATCAATTACGCCGAGTTACTATTGCAACCAAACCAATCATTGCTACAGAAGCAAGCATGGTAAAGCCAGGCAAAATACCACCATCTTCGCATCCTTCTCCACCAGATTCTCCGCCAGAAGCCCAACAATCAGACCACACTTTACCACCCCAACCAGATTCTGGGTAACTGGTTGAATTTCCATCATTATGATCAAGAATAATTCTGTAATTGACGTAGGAATGTTCCTCAACAGGCGTCATACTTGTCGTCCAAGTATTTCCTTCATCAGAGGAAGTCATGTTTTCATCAACAGGAGCAAGGCAAACTCCTGTATTCAGACAAATTTGCCATGTCCATGAAACACCTGTTACATTATTTTCTTGATTAAGTGTCACAGTGATATCAAACGCTTCCCCATCAATAGATGTAGATGGTGTTTCAATTCCAGAAATGGGGGTGCCTTCAATATCCACCTCTTTGTTAATTCCACCATCACCAGCTGATGCCAATGGAATTAGTAAAATTAGGCAAACTACCAGAGCGTAACCTCTCTTCATAGTAATCCCTAGTCCCTTTTC
>PBPH01000014.1 GCA_002725475.1 Methanobacteriota archaeon
ATTATAAAACCGTCATCAATTTTAGAGATGGGATCCAGGTAGATACTGATGATCTGATCTCTAATAATGGTCTGGTCGGTATCGGAAGTACTATTCCCAGACAACAACTCGATGTTCGAGGTAATGTAATTGTTAGTGATGTAGCAGAATTTAATAATATTAAAGTTACTGGTGTCACTACATTCTTTAATGTTGTTAATGTTGCTAGTGGTTCATCAGTAGGTATAGGAACTACAGTTCCTGAGGAAGCATTCCAAGTTGGTGTTGGTACTACTGGAATGACTGTCAGTCTCGGTGGTATTGTTACAGCAACCAAATTTGTAGGAGATGGATCAGAATTAACGGGTATTCCTGCTTCAGTATGGGTTAACCCTGGTGCAGGTCAGACAATATATACTGCCAAAACTGTTGGTATAGGAACAACTCTTACAAGAGATAATGCAGGATTTGGTGTAGGATACGAGATATACATGGATCCCGTAGCGGGTGTCGGTACATTTGAAGGTATAGTAACAAAAAATATAACTGTAACTAACTCTACTGGAGCAGGTCAGGGTAATGTTAATGCTGATGTTGGTACATTCTCAACTGTAACTGCAACCACACAAATTACTGCTCCTACCTTCATTGGTACAGTTACTAATGCAGTTAGATCAGTCGTAGCAGCAGGTTTGACGGATAGTCCTGATGTTGCTGTTAATTATATTACGGGTGTTGGTGGAACATTTACGGGTATTACTAGCTTTACCACTCTTCAGGTTACTGGTGGGATTGTAGGTAGTAATGGAATTATTACTGCTACCACATTCAGTGGTACAGCAACAACAGCGAGCAATGCAGCAGTAGCATATGGAATTGCAGGTGATCCTGATATTCAAGTAGATAAATTAACTGTTAATGGTTTAGCACCAACTATTCTTAAAGGTTCTGGTGTTAGCACTGTAGGTCAAGATTTATTGGTTGGTGAATTCTTAGGTGTAGGTGCTACAGTTTCTGCTGTTGGTGAAGCAGCAGGATTTATTGGTACTGTTAGAGTCCATGATGGTGATTTGGTTCTTGGTGGAAGTATATCTGTTGGTGGTAGTTTTGTAGGTAGTATTAATCTTGGTGGTAGTCAGGATATTAATGTATTGAATGTTGGTGCAGGATTATCTGTTGCTGGTATCACCACAATGACTGGTGATATAACTGGTGGTGGAAACTTTAATATTACTGGTGATGTAACTGCTAATGAAGTAGCATCTACAGATAGTATTATTGCTGGTGGTGGTATTACATGTGGTGGTGGATTAGTAGTTGGATCTGCTGTAACTGGTTCTCCAGTTATTGTTCAAAATGGTGGTGGATTGATCCTTGGTAGTGGTATTACAATGGTAGGAGCTCTTTCAGGAGTTACTACTATTACTGCTAATGGTCAAATTTCAGGTGTTACTTCTATCTTTGGTAATGGTATTTGGCAAAATAGTGGAGAAATTAATGCAACAGAGGTAGATGTTGACTACTTAGATGTTGCTGGTGTTGCTACAGTTGCAAATCTTACAGCAGATATATTTACAGCAACTGGTGGTCTTAATGTTAGTGGTGTAGGTACTATTAGCTCTGGTGTTATTGATATTAATGGTGCATCGGGTATTATATCTGCATCATCATTTATCTCTCAATCAGGAATTAATACATTTGCAAACATTAGAGTTACAAGTGGAACTGATACTAGGTTATTTGCTAAGTATATTGGAGTTAATACTGTATCACCTACAATTACTGAGGGTCTTGAGGTATATGAAGAGGCAACAGAGATATTTGCACATGGTTCTAGTCAAGGTGTTGGTATAGGATCTACATCTGGTGATAGACAATCAGAGGCACAGTTCTATGTTGGATATGGTAGAAGTTCTATTGGCAACTCATTAACAGATACTGTATCAATATTTGAGTGTGGAAATATTGGTATTGGAACTACTGCTGTAGTTGGTGGTGGATCAGAACAAGTACAATTCTATAGAGATGTAGGTTTCTTTGGTAATCATACTGGTATAGGTGGAACCACTGATTCAGGTATAGGTAGAACCAGTATTATTAGAGTTGGTTTTAATACTAGCAATCCAGGTGGTGCTCTTGATATGAGAAATGCTGGTGGTGCTTTATGTCTACCAGTAATTACTACAGTTCCTTCTGGTGGTGTTAGTGCAGTACCTTATAGTGAAGGACCACATCAAGGAAATATGTGGTATGACGGTGCAACTGATAAACTTAGAATAGCAATGTCTCAAGGTAGTGCTATTGGTATTATAACTGAGAGTCTTGGAAGACCTAATGACTATCGTTATATAAGAGGATGGTATGGTCCTATTATAGATTCTGAAGCTACTAGGGATCTTGATTCTGATATTGTTCCAAGTCAACCAGCAGAGGAAGCAGTAGGATGGAATACTTCTAATGTTGTTTATAATATGAGTGTCAATCAATTCCAGTATAGAAGATCTGATTCTACATGGGCAACTCAAGTATCTAGTGCTCAGACTGGAACTGAGCTAATTATAGATGGTACTACTGCTATATTAAATGTGGCAGGGATAGGATCCATTTCACTAGGAACATTATCATAGGTAGTTAAGTATGGCAGCACCTGATTGGTCGAATACCACCCAGAAGTTACTTAGAACTCAACAGATACCTAATAACAGTGAGATATCGTTTGGTGCTATTAGAGCAGCAATAGGAGATACCTCAAGATCTATTGGTGCATCAGAGTGGCATAGAGTCACTGATCTTGATGCTCCATATAATTTTCCTGCTAACCCTACAACATCTGTACCACATCTACCATATATGTTAGATGCTACGGAGAATGCACATATACCTACCAGTGGTGCTATATCTCCTAATGATATTAAAGATGTTATTAAAGAATATAAGATTGAACAGGATCCTAATAAAGAGGAGACGCAGTTTGATGTTGGTACTCTTACAGGACCAGACACACCAACTGCTAGTGTAAATTGGAATTCAAATTTAAATAAGAATATTACCAAATATCTTAAGGTCAGAGGTAGGATAGTATCTCCTAATGTTGCTACTCCTGCTGTATCTATTGCTAGTTCAGCATCATCTAACCTTAACATATATGTTACTAATTCACCTTCAGGTGATGGTGTCATGGCAGCAGGTGGAGCAAAGGGTGTTTCATCTGGACAACCTGGTGGTAATGCTATCTCTATTACCAACCCATCTGCACCTGCTACTCGTGTAGTATATGTTGAATGTGAAGGTAGTGAGTCTAAGATATGGGCAGGTGGTGGAGGAGGATATGATGGTGTAGATGGTGTAGACGGAGTAGATGGTTCTGCACCAACGCAACCTGGATCTCCAGGTCAAGATGGATCTCCTGGATCTCCAGGTCAAAGTGGATCTCCTGGATCTCCAGGTGGTAATGGATCTGGTGGTTCTAGCGGTGGTAATGGTCAACCTGGATCTCCAGGATCACCTGGATCCTCTGGTCAGCAGAGATGGACAACATATAAATGGAGACGAGTAGCATCTACTTCATTTGTTCAACAAACTGTTACTAGTAGAACACAGAACTGTTATAGAATAAGAAAATGGTGGAGTAGATATACAAGATGTGGACAGAATACTAGTTCATCACAGCAAACTGTTACTTCAACTCAGAGAGCTAATCAACAATACAGCACACAAAGTAGAGCATCCTGCTCAGGTGGAGGAGGAGGTTCAGGTGGATCTGGTGGATCAGGCGGTGGCGGTGGTTCAGGTGGATCTGGTGGTTCAGGTGGATCAGGCGGTGGAGGCGGCCAAGGTGGTGGCGGTGGATCAGGCGGTTCAGGTGGACAGGGAGGTGCAAATGGATATAAAGGATTTAAAGGTTTTGCTGGATCAGGTAGTGCAGGTAGAGGATGGAATAATAAGACAGGTGCATTGACATCATCTGGAGGAACACCTGGCACACCTGGAACTCCAGGTTTAGCAGGTACTCCTGGAACTCCAGGAACCCCTGGAGGCAGTGGAACTCCTGGAGGTAGTGGTACGCCAGGTCAACCTGGAACTCCTGGAACTGGAGGTGGTGGAGGTACTCCTGGTGGTGCTGGATCTCCTGGTGGAAGTGCCAGTTGTTCAGGAGGAACTCCTGGAACTCCTGGATCTCCTGGAACTCCTGGAGGTAGTGGATCAGGTGGAACACCAGGCGGTGACGGTACACCTGGATCTTCTGGAACTCCTGGTGGTGACGGAACACCTGGAACTCCAGGTGGTAATGGAGGAAGTGGTCAACCTGGAACTCCAGGTCAACCAGGTCAACCTGGCGTTGCTGGTGGTGACTGGGGTGCATCAAATCCTGGTGGTGGTGCTGCTGGTCGTGCTGTTGCAGGATCTAAATATACTGTCATCCCTAATGGAGGTGACATTAGAATAATCTACTAACTGTATGTCATATTATCCTTTGTTACCTCATCCTACATTTGATGAGACTGATTTTGCTACTTGGGAAGATGGTTTTACTAATCAAGAATGTAATGAAATCATTCGTCTTGGTGAATCGTTGTCTGCTAAAGACTCTACAGTAGGTAGTAATAATAAGAGTCAAAAATGTGATGGAAATATTCGTAAATCATTGAACTCTTGGTTGACATTAAATGATGAGACAGAATGGGTGTATGCTAAATTAGGTAATATTTGTAGATGTTTAAATGGTATGAATTGGAGATTTGATATAAGTGGGTTCAGTGAAGATTTACAATATACAAGATATAATGATGATAATTCATTTTATGGTTGGCATATAGATAACGGATTGACTGGATCTGAGCACCCTCAAAGAAAGTTAAGTGTTACTCTACAATTATCTGAACCAAGTGAATATGAAGGAGGAGAGTTTCAGATACATGCTAGTAAATTAAATGTTCTACCTAAAAAGAAAGGATTACTCATAGCATTTCCTAGCTATTCTTTACATCAAGTTACACCAGTTACAAAAGGTATTAGAAGGAGTCTAG
>PBPH01000015.1 GCA_002725475.1 Methanobacteriota archaeon
ACTTTAATTCATGATGATATAATGGATAATGATTCCCTCAGGAGAGGAAGGAAATCAGTACATGTTGAATTTGATACCCCCACTGCTATCAATGCGGGTGATTCAATGTTGGCACTATCATTCGAAATCATAGCAAATTGCCCCGATATTTCTGATAATAATTCACGAACACTTGTTTCAATAATTAGTAATATGGTCAAAAAGGTGGCTGAAGGTCAGCAATTGGATATGGATTTTGAATCTGGTGAATTAGTAACTGAAGAAGAGTATCTAAACATGATTTCTGGAAAAACTGCAGCTATGTTTTCCACTTGTGCCAAAACTGGGGCGCTGCTATCTGGAGTTTCTGATGATATTGTTCATGATCTTTCAGAATGGGGTGAAAATCTAGGTCTATGTTTTCAGTTGATAGATGATCTAATAGATGTTACCGGTGATAGCAAAACACTAGGAAAACCAGCGTGTAGTGATGTTATTGAAGGTAAACAAACTCTAATTGCAATACACGCATTGAAGCAAGATGATAAAAAATTAAATCAATTCCATCAACTATTTGGATGCCGAGATGAAACTGCAACAAGAGAAGATCTTGATGCTGTTATTGATGAATTAATTGAAGTTGGGTCAATAGATTATGCAAGAAACAAGGCATTAGAGTTTAACAAAAAGGCGCATAGTTATCTAGATTCATTACCTGAATCTGAAGCACTACAAATACTAAGGAAATTAACCGATTGGCAATTAGTAAGGATTTCCTGATAAAATTGTTTAATCGGAATAGTATGACTCTGAAGGTATTTCTGGCTTCAGTCCTTTTCTTTCCCTTATTCCACCAACGACCTTGTCTAATAGAGCCCTAGGTAATTCTTCAAATCCACAATTTTCTGTATTCCATACCGCTCTGCCTTGTGATGCAGCTCTAATATCATTGGAAAATCCGAATGTTTCAGCCACTGGAACTTTTCCTATGACAGTAGTGGTTTCGCCATCCGCGGGCATGTCTTCAATCTCACCCCTCCTTTGGGTGATCTCTCTTGTAACTCCACCTAGCCAATCATTAGGTACTGATACATGCATTTTCTGCATTGGCTCCATTAAGACGGTGTTTGCCCTAACTAAAGCGCCCTTGACTGCATTTCTCATTGCAGGAATTGTTTGTGCTGGACCCCTGTGGATGGCGTCCTCGTGTAACTTAGCATCAACTAATCTAACCATCACACTCATCAAAGGTTCCTCGGCGATTGGGCCCTTTTTGCAAACTTCATTAAACGCCTCAATAAGTAATTCTTTAGTTTCATGTAAGTATTGAATACCCTTTGTGTCATTAATGAGAACATTAGTACCATTAATTGCGTAAATTTTGCGCATTAAATCCTTATCCATGCCATATTCGCCAAACTTCCGCCCAACATCCTTTGCATCATTTGGCCTAATTGTCCCACTACCAAAAACACCTTCCCTAAGGCCCTGCACAACTTCATCAGGTAATTTCTCTACCTCTACATAGAATCTATTATGCCTATTTGGGGATTTGCCCTCAAATGAATGTCCTTCATTATTACCAGATGCTGTTTCTCTGTAAACAACAATAGGTTCAGAAACTGATACTTTGATATTTTGTTCTTCCTCGATACGATATGTTGTAATTTCCAAATGAAGTTCTCCCATGCCAGCTAGCAAGGCCTCTCCAGTTTCATTGTTAGTTGTAACTTGCAAGGAAGCGTCTGCCTTAGCCAATGATCTAAGGGCATCAATGAATTTAGGTAAATCCTTCATCGACTTTGGTTCTACAGCAACTGTAACTACTGGCTCTGAATAATGACGAATCGCTTCGAATGGAGTGATGTCGTTATCTCTAGCCACAGTCACACCAGCAGCGGCTGAACGAATTCCAGTTAGTGCTGCAATATTTCCTGCAACTATTTTCGGTATGGAAATTCTGTCACCCCCAACCATCATACTAACCTGTTGAACACGTTCAGATTTATTGGCCCCTATTGCCCATAATGACTCACCATGATTAATCGTACCAGAATATATCCGCCCAACAGCGACTTCACCAGCATGGGGGTCCATCCAAATTTTTGTAATCATCAATGATAACGGCCCTTCGGGGTCACAATTAATCATTGATTGACCAAGTTCTGATTCTAAATCCCCGGTCCAGATATTTGGTATTCTGTATGGTTGGGCAATCACTGGACTTGGTAATTGTGTTACTGCCATGTCAAGTAAAACTTCGTGTACTGGTGCTTTCTTGGATAATTCCCTCTGCTGTTCATTATGGCAATATTCAAAAATTTCCTTAAATGAAATCCCAGATTTCTGCATGTAAGGTAAGGTAATTCCCCAGTTGTGATATGCAGATCCGAATGCCACTGTACCGTCTGTAACACTAACCTGCCACTCCTTTTTATATTCATCAGGAGCGAATTGTCGGATTAGGTTATTCACCTTTGTAATCTGTGTTTTGAATCTCTCAAGCATATCTTCAGGAGTTACTTGTAGTTCATTTATTAGACGATCCACCTTGTTGATGAAGAGTACTGGCTTCACCTTTTCTTTCAATGCCTGACGAACTACCGTTTCAGTCTGGGGCATTGCACCTTCAACAGCACAAGTTAGGATGAAACAACCATCAACTGCGCGCATTGCCCTAGTAACGTCGCCTCCAAAATCAACGTGGCCTGGTGTATCAATTAGGTTGATTAGAAAATCTGTGCCGCTAACATTGTGGACCATAGACGCAGAAGCTGCATTGATTGTGATTCCACGCGCTGATTCTTGTTCATCAAAATCTAGTACTCGACTCTTTCCTGCTAACTCTTCGCTCATCATGCCAGCGCCCGCAATCAAATTATCAGAAAGTGTAGTTTTTCCGTGATCAATATGGGCGGCTATACACAGATTTCTGATTTGGTCACGAATATGCATTACCTCGGTTGCTTTTGCAATGTTATCTTCTTTACGTCCCATTAGGATTCACCTTGTTGAAGCCGGCGACCTGACTGTGGTTCATAAAGGCGACTACGCTATTTATCAATACAATAAAATTGTCAATATTATGATGATGGTTGCTATCATCATCTTGCAGCAGCAGCGATTCTTTCTACTTCTTCTTTCTTACCTACTGCAAAAGATGTCACATCGGCACTTGCTGCTTTAGATATCTCATTCACAATACCTTGTGTTAGAGTTTTAGTGCTCTTCCTAGTTGCTTGTGTTGAGCCCTTAGCAAGATTTCTAATTGCAACATCGATTCTTCTACTTGGTGCACTATCAGCAGCTTTTGGCTGACGAACTGCGCCGAACTTAATGTATGTAATTTCCTCCATTGGTGCTGAATTTGCAACGGCATCAACAAATGTTTGAAGTGGATTAGTATCATCTCTATCAGCGATTCTATCCAATGCGTCTTCGAATGCCTTGGCTGCTGCTAACTTCTTACCGGTATATTTTCCACTACGCATCAAACCATTGATGAACCTCTCAACAATAGATAATTTGCTCTTACCAAACCATGCATTGGCATGACGGCCCCCAGAATGTGGCACACCTACTGTTTGTAGGTTGATATATGGAGAAATTCCCGGATCTGTACATGTTACTTCCGTAGCATCCCACTTGCCAAAAACTAGAGTCCCAATTCCACGAATAGGTGCTTCAACAACAGGAGGTTCTTCAGAAGTTTCCTCGACCATTTCGTCTTCACTCATCTCATCACCTCATCTAACTGGCTTCTCTTTACGTCCTCTTACCATCTCGTCAAGTGAAACGCCATTTACTTTAATGACTTTGAATCGAACTCCAGGAATGTCACCATAAGAACGGCCCATTCGACCTCCAATACCCTCAACCATAACCTCATCGTGCTCATCAATGAAGTTAATTGCACCATCACCCGGGGCAAATGCTGTGAGTTTATTTCCAGTTCTAATCAAACTAATTTTTACAGCCTTTCTAATACCAGAGTTAGGTTGTTTTGCTTCGATTCCAACCTTTTCAATTACAATTCCCTTTGCCTGAGCAGCGCCACCAAGAGGGTCGGACTTTTGCTTCAACTTAAGAACCCGTTTCTTGTAACCCCTATCTTTCCATCTAAAACGCTGACGGTCACGCTTCATTTTCGAACCAGAAAAGAGTCCTCTACCCATGGATACACCTTGAAGCAGCCCGCCGACCTACCCCGCGTATATGAGGCCATCGGAGTATAACGAATATCATTGACTCTGGCATACAATGAATTACTAACCAAAGTAAGACCCCCCAACCTTCAAGCGAGAATCCTTAGTGGGCCCAACAATGGCATTCAGAGACCACCTTGCGCAGGCGGTGTCAATCACATCTATTAATCCGATTAATGACATGAGGCTCGCCATTGAAGAATATCCCAATTCGCCTATAATTTTCGAAGGCGTAGAGGGCTCTATTGGCCACAAAGCAGCTGCAAACATCTGCCTTAGGGAAAATATGTCAATTCAATTTGGTATTGAACCTTCAGAACTGCTCGACGCTATGGAGTCAGCGATGAATGATAGATCTGAACCGGTGATGATAAAATCCGATGCTCCCGTAATGGAAAACAAGATAGTTCCAGCAGATCTAACTGGAATGCCAATCCCCCATCATTACACACAAGACAGGGGACGATATATGTCCGCTAGCATAATTATTGCAGAGCGGAATGGGCAACGTAATGTTTCATTCCATCGTCAATATGTGAGAGACAAAAATCACGTAGTCGCTCGTTTAGTACCCAGGCACCTTAGGACAATGGTTGATGAGGCCAGGGCGGATGGGGAAGAAGTAAAAATCGCAATAGTAAATGGTGCTGACCCATGCGTATTACTTGCTGCAGCAATGTCATTTAATGATGAAATTGATGAGTTAACTGTTGCATCATCATTGTATAACAAATTCTATGGGAAGTCGCTTGAACTTGTCGAATTAGACAATGGTGTTCATGTCCCATCTGACGCTGAATATGCAATGACTGCAGTAATTACTCTAGAAGACGACGATGAAGGCCCATATATTGACATTACAGGAACAATCGATGAAGTACGTAAGGAGCCTGTAATTGAGATTAAGACGATATATCATAGAAATGAACCTATTTTCCATGCATTATTACCGGGTCACGCTGAACATCATGCTTTGATGGGCTTACCTAGGGCACCAACAATCAAATCTAGTGTATCTAAAGTTTGCAAATGTACTGACGTATTCTTGACTTCAGGAGGCTCTGGTTGGCTTTCAGCAGTTGTTCAAATTATACCAACTTCAGCCTCAGATGCACGTAATGCAATATATGCTGCTTTCGAGGGCCATCCGTCAATGAAATCTGTAACTATTGTTGATGTTGATATTGATTTAGCTAATCCCATTAAGGTGGAATGGGCATTGATGACGCGTTGGCAACCAGATTCTGATACAATTATTCTAAGCAATCAAAAGGGTAGTAGCCTCGATCCAACTAGAAATGAGGAGGGGCTAACTTCTAAAATAGGATATGATGCAACAATACCCTTCGGCTCGGACAAGAAGAATTTCACTTCTGTATTATGAATATTAGCGGCAAAGGTTCAATGAATAGCACCTCTTAGTCGATGCGTGGCGAATAGTAGCGGAACAGACCTTCAGCACCCAAGAAGAAGTCTTGGTAATCGCCATCGCTCCCAGGCCGAGAAGTTCCTTTCTCTAGTTGATTCATCATCGCAAAATGCCAAACAGAATTTGAATTGGGCAGAACAAAGCGCTAGGCAAGCTGTTTTACATGACTTTACTCATGAGGAAAATTGGAGATTGCTCGCTAGAATTAAACAACGCATAGGTGATGAAGATGGGTTAAGGGCGGTACTTGAAGATCTTTTTTCGGTATTGGGAAGGGATCCAGAACTACTATCTCAATTAGACAATGTTGACATGTTGGAACATGGTTTTCAACTGCTTAGCGCAACTTTAGCTGCAGATCCATTAGAGCCTGATTATTGGGAGAACATGATTAATGATGAATTCCTTGTTGAATTGAAGGAACGTTTTTTCCAATTGGATCTATCAGACCCCAGAGCTAATGTTCTATTTGGAAGAAGATTAGAAAGAATAAGAAAATTAGATGAAGATTTGTTCATTATTCTTGTTAGAAGGCTATTGGCACATCGGCCATTTAATCATGAGGCATGGGTAGAGTTGGGTAAGTTGCATGAATCTAGAAAAGAATATGATGATGCCTGGCATTGCTATGATCAGGCTCAAATTCATTTCCCACAATTGTCTCCAAGAGATAAATTCCGTGACCGTATGGAAAAAAGATTAGATGGTGATTACCAAAAATGGAGAGCACCCAATGATGATGGGCGCATGACATTCCTAAAGAAAATGGAAAAACTTGCCATGAAGGTGACACCTACTGAAAACGATGATGATGTTGATTTAATTATCGAAGTAGAGGTTAGTGAGAATGAAGCAAAATTGGAAGAATTTATTCAAAATGAAGAATATTCTGCAGCATTCTTCCTTGCTAGGAGGTTAGTAACTTCTGGAGAAAAATGGGCAGAAGAATTCCTAATAATTGCTCAAGAGAGGCTCAACAGCCCAACAAAGTAATTACTTCCTTATCTTCTATAACATCGTCATTTCTAAATTTGTCATGAAAATTGGAAATGCCTAGACATCTTTCTGCCTCAAGTAGCACAATCAAATCTGGCCTATCAACACCTGAGTTGTCGCCTTGCCAATTTTCGAAACACCAATTAATTGTAGCCATCATGTCATCAGGGTGGCAACTACATTTCGAATCATCACCTAAATCCCTAGGTGATGAATTTTCAACCAAGTGATTCATTTTAGGGGCATCAATTGTAACATCATTAAGGCTTAAATCAATCCAAATCAAGGAAGCCTCGATTGCTTCATCGATCATACCAGATTCTGAAAACCCTTCAAAAGCAACCCAAGCATGTCTTTGACTAGAAACGAAATCCCCTAACTCAAATAGCAATTTAGAAATTTGCAACCTACTTGATGCAATTATTTCGATTTTATGTGGACCTAATCTATTAATTTGGCTCAATAGTGCCAAGGCCATCATTGATTCATTTCTTGAAACATGCCACGATGCCATATTTAGAATCGATAAACCATGTTGAACACTTCCTTCTGATATTGCTTTTAGGCGTTCCATAGCCCACCTTAAATCAACACCAGCCTCCTCCTTCTGTCCTTGAGTATATCTTAGCAAACCCCATTCCATTCTGGCTCTAGCTTCAATCTCATGGTCCCTTAATGAACTACTTCTACTAGCTTCTACACATTGCTTCAATTTCGCCTGAGCTATTTCAAAATTATTTTCCAATTGTGCCCTCCTATAACCAATAAATGCCATTTCAGAATCAGAGAGCAAATCAGATATATTATTGAAAAAATGTTCATCTCCACCTATGATTGCCGCCTCGGCTAACCCTAATTTGTCATCGAAATTATCGATTTCTGATTGAGAAATAGAATTTTTTTGATGCATTAGGAATAACTGATGTGCTGTAATAATTTCAATCCCTCCTAGTTGCTGAAAGAGCGGCAATGAATCCAGATCTAGCCGTGATAGCCGGAACATCCCCAGACCAGCCTGCGGCCCCGGCATGACCGCCACCCTCTCCATCTAAGGTTTCAGTTAATTGGGACATTAGGTGACCAAGGTGCACTCCGTCATTAACTGCAGAACGTGTTGCTCTGGCAATTAACCTAGTTTCATCTTTGGCTCTGCGAACAACTAATGCGACTTCAGCACCTGCCGATATTAAACTACGCGCAATTACTCCTTCGTTAGTACTTCCAGTGGTATGAATAAGAAACCATTTACCCGCATCAATCGCATCCACTTTGGTCAATGAT
>PBPH01000016.1 GCA_002725475.1 Methanobacteriota archaeon
AAGGTCAAGGACAGGGACAGGGACAAGGACAGGGGCAAGGTCAAGGTCAAGGTCAAGGTCAAGGTCAAGGACAAGGACAAGGACAAGGACAAGGACAAGGGCAGGGTCAAGGACAGGGACAAGGCCAAGGGCAAGGACAGGGACAGGGACAAGGACAGGGTTCGGGTCAAGGTCAAGGTCAAGGGCAGGGGCAAGGTCAAGGTCAAGGCCAACAACAAGGTCAAGGTCAAAATCAAGGTCAAGGTCAAGGTCAAGGTCAAGGTCAGCAGGGACAACAAGGACAACAAGGCCAACAAGGTCAGAATTCGGGTCAAGGACAACAAAGTGGTCAAGGCCAACAAGGTCAGCAAGGTAATCAAGGCCAACAGGGGCAACAGGGTCAGCAACAAGACAATGGACAAGGCCAACAACAGAACGGGGGAGAGCAAGGCGGTCAGCAAGGCCAACAACAACAACAAGACCAAAGTGGAAACTCCCAAAATGGTCAAAATCAACAACAACAGGGTCAAACCCAAAATGGGCAACAGGGACAACAAGGTTCTCAATCCGACACTCAACAAGGTCAGCAATTAGACAATCAAGATATGAATGGCGATGTTGATAACGATGGTGATGGAATCCCCGATGATTTAGACAATGATGACGACAATGACGGTATTCCCGACTCTATGGATGATTCCCCTACCGACCACGACAATGACGGTATTGACGACCACGAAGATGATGATGCCGATGGTGATGGTATAGACGATAGGGAAGAAGTCAATGATGGAAACCCGAACACCGATATTTACGACCACGACAATGACGGCATTCAAGACCGCTTTGATTACGACATAGATAACGATGGTATAGACAATTGGAATGACCAATATGAAAACGGTTCAGATGCGAGCCGTGACCACGATAATGACGGATTGAACGATAGCATAGACACGGATGACGACAATGACGACATAGCCGATGTTGATGAGATTGGCGGTATGTGGAGTAATTATCGCTATGACCACGACAATGACGGCATTTGGGATGCTACCGATACAGACGATGATAACGATGGATTGTCCGACTATTTTGAGAACCACGATGGAAACCCACTCACAGGACAATTTGACCACGACAATGACGGATTACCCGACCATGAGGACACGGATGATGATGGCGATGGAATCCTTGACGAGTTTGAATCGTGAATGAAATCGTTTAGATAGCAACACCGACAATTGAAAGTCATGTCCGTCAGAAGACAATGCTACCAATGGGAGGTAGCAGATTTAGGAAACCTTCCACCGAAACGATTATCGGATTTGGAAGACCCTCAATCAATCTTCACATCGGGGATTGGAAATGCTACATTGAAGGCTCGCCTCCGAACCAAACCAAGTGAATATATTGTTATCAAATACTTCGGTTCAACGCCCGGCATTTATGGGAAAGGCGCAAATTGGGTTCCGGGCGGATATGTGAATTTTTCTATTGGAGTCACCACCTTCTTCACCGACCCCGATGGAAGGCCGGGTGCAGGTCTGTCGGGTTCTGCCGCACCATACCCAATATCCACAAGTTATGGCCCTGCTTTCGCTTCCGATTGGGATATTGAAATACCGCCCGATACTGATTGGGATATTACCTATTACATTTCAAATGCGATGGTTGAGCCTGTGGAGTTATTTCCCGATGCGCCTATTTCCACGCTTTTGTTGCCGTGAGGAATTATTATGGGACTTGCATATAATTTAGATGTATCGTTGTGGGATAATTTCGGGGATTATCTTTCTTACGGCATCATTGATTTAGCCAACAAAGACCCAAACGAATTGATTTTGAATGAAGGGGGAGATTGGTTTTCCAATAGCCTTCCGCAAGGGGATTGGATGTTTAGATTTTGCGGAAATCGGGTGGATTTAACAGACGATACTCAATGTATTTTCCCAACAGGAGAGTATATCATCCGAGATGTGGTATTTATCAATGGAATTTACATCTTCGTTGGTTCTTACCGTGCTTATTTTCGTAATTTGTATGCCGTAGGGACTCATGGCTACGCATGGGATGGTTTCATCATGCCCCTAAGAGGATATACTCAAGATACAACGCAAACTGCACCTTTCATTTACAATGCTACTACGGGTGCATATCTTGGTTTAAGCCCTTATCTTGCTTATTCGGGATGGGGATTTATGCCGATGAGAATGCCCTTAGACATAATTCCCGGAAAAGTCGTTGATGCGATAGCCGTTGGAAATGATAATACCGTAGGCTTAACATCTATTGATATTTGGAAACCACCGCAAGGTATTGAAGTCGGAGGTCTGCAAGGGCCGGGTGGAAATGTTAGTATCATAGCCGCAGGGCATCAAAGAATTGGTGATTCGGTGGCCGAAGGCATGACCTATACAGACATAGATTATTTCGGCTTTGTTTGGGTAAGTCAATTATTGGCGTTTCAAGATGTTCTTGGCGGTTCTGATGCAAAAGCAATCCGATTTAGTGAAGGTTTATGGCCGTATGTTGGAGGCGACCCCGACACATATAATCAAGAGAATAGTGGCTCACCGATGTTTGGAGATATTTCATGGCTTCTATGTTCTCGCCAACAAACTTATCAAATTTCTTGGAATGCGACCACTAATTACACTTGCCCTCTTGGATTAGGGATGCTTCCTTCCGCCCAAACTCGGTTAAGGAATTTTCAAGATTCCCTTGCGGTTTCAACCGTGAATTCGGGCGGAACACAATTCACTCTTGAAGATTGGTCGGATGGCTACAATGCTGATGGAACGAGTAATGTAGGAGGGCCACCATTAGGGATTGATGCAAGGGCTTCAACCTTCAACATATATCCTCGCAGAATCATGGGATTAGTTTCCTATTCGGCTCAATTTCAAGCCGCAGGTGGAGGGACAACGGCTGAATCTCCTTTTATTTTAGTAGGTGATGCTTCTTTAGGGGGCGACCCGACTATTGCTACACCTGTTATTACCTCAACCGTTCCGATGGCGATGGGGGCTTCTTTACCGTGGGAGTGGGGCGTGATAGATGCGACTACCGCACCTCCGGGCGATAAGGCGACTACATGGAATCCATTCATGGTTGCTCATTGTGCAGGGACAAGTTTTGTAGGTTCTGCGGCGGCAGGGGCAAGTGAATGGGTTTTTGAAGGAACATTTACCGCTACGAATAATTTTGACGGGGCGTATGGGGCATTTGCTCAAGTGCCGTATGAAACTACCACTACATTCCCCGCAGGTGGGGATAACCCATCAAATCAACCACCTTTGAATTATTATGCCGTGAATGAAGTGAGCGATTCGGGCGGTGGAACTAATGCCGCTCTCTTTGTCTGCAACGAAAGCATTTTGACGCCCGGAAATATCATTACAAGTATTATTGCCCCCAATCAAAACCCCGCACCTTCCACTTACGGATTGCCCAATGCACCGAAAAAGTGGTATGCAAAAGCCATGCAATCCCGAACATTTACAGTCGCAGAAGAAGAACGGACAAAATATCTCAATTATTGGGAAACGGAAGCGGCGGGAGGCGCACCACCCTATGCAGACCCAATCACAATCGTTAATTGTTGGACAGGAGAACAAGTCGGAGTGTTCGGAAATTATCAAAGATATGGCTTAGATGCAGACCCAACAGGTTTAGAAGGATTCAATAAACAAATGGGTTCGGCCTCTCGTCAAGGCTATGGATTACTTGGATGGGATGCAACCGATGGCCCTATTGTTTTCATGTTTGATAGTAGCAGGGGTTGGCTTCAAAGACCGACTGAACCACCACCTAATTTTGCGAATCCCGAACAATGGTCAAATGTTGTGTTAAATGTAGGTGCAAGATTCAATGCTTACATCCTTAAAACACCAAATGTGACCAACCGATACGCTATTTGCGGTCAATGGGATAACGACCGTGACCAATGGTTATTCATGTTTATTGATGCTACGGATGGACAATCAATTGTTTCCGCAACCTCCACATTTACAGACAATGCTTTGGGACAGGCATACCTTGACCAAACTCAAAACTTTGCCGCCAAAGCCCCCACACCCACAGACAATTATCAAACAGGAATATGGGAAGCCTTTTTGATGACGAATGAATTAGATGGAATCGTGGTTATGGGTGGCGATGATAGGACTAACACCAAAACAAATAACATTTACAATTATTCGGGGTCAAATCCTTCATCGGGAAGTGGGAATAAGAATTGGGTCTATGGTGTTCAAGTATCTTCCACTACTCAAACCCCTCCGAATACTTGGGGTTCGGGAGTGCAAATTGGAACCATTGAGGCTCTTTATGCCCGAACCCAAATTTTTACTTTGAAAGGGACAACAGGCCGAGAAGCGAAGGTATGGGTTGATTATATCCTCTTTGATGGGGCAGATGCCGTTATTGCTACAAAATTGCGAGAGCGAGGCATGAAAGTATCAATTGAAGCGGTTGAATGGTTCAAACGAACTCTTATCCATAAAGGCGATTTGAATATCAAACAAGAGGAAATTGAAATGTGGATGCGAGAGCAACAAGATGAATTCAATCAAATGATGCAAGAAGCCGAGCGTCAAGGCCGAGTGCGAAAGAGGAAAAAGCAAGTATCTGCTTATGGATTGGATATGTTGGAATCTTTGAATACGGATTTTGAAGATAAAGAGGTTCAAGAATTTATGAAAGAGTATCTTCCACAATCTCGCCCACCTACACCCGAAGAAATAGCAATTGAAAAACAACAGAAGGGAGGATATGCACCATTTTCCAAGAATTATTACGATGAGGTTTTTGAGAACTAACCCGGTTGGCTGTCGTGACCCGAATCCCATTTTAACCATTTTAATTCTCCAAACCATCAAAAAATCGTTTTCCGAAGCAAGTGGGAGATTAGGATTTCTTAGATAGTCGGGATGAGAATGTATTTTCATGTTTGAGGACTTTGAAAATCGTAGTGGTTTTTGGAAGGACTTGGGTTCAAACTTTACAATCAATTATTCGGGTGATGCCCCTTCCTTCCTTACAAGTGGCGAAATGTGGCAATCTATGGATTCGGGAACAACACAAACACTTGCGGCTTGGGAAGATGGTTGGGTCTTGACGAACAATCCTGATGGAACGATAACTGCGAATCCAAAATATACATCGGGACTTCCTTCGGAAACACTCGTCAAAGTGCCTGTCGGCCCCCAATCACCTAAGTCCTCTCCAACAAGCGGAGTAGGAGGCGTTGCACTTGATTCATCAGCCGTTTTCCAAGCAAAAGGGGTAAAAAGTGATGAATTTACAGGCGACAAAGTAATAATCTTTCAGCATTGTTTAGAAGATGAAAACTTTTCAGATGGTTGGAAGATGTCGTTGGGCGCAGGTGAATATGATAGAGAAACTCTTACCTCCGGGAGTAAAAACGACCAAATTTCCGCAATTTATGTCCCCGAAGGCTATACAGTAGTCGCTCATCAAAATTACATTGATGATGCCGAAACAGGTGAAACATGGGAATGGGTTGGCCCGACAAGCAAAACTTGTTTAGCCGATGGTTCGGGTGCGGCCAATGACGAAATTTCATATCTCAAAATTACTTACGAAGACCCCGAACCCGATGCTGACCCTAACGATTGTGCAAGTGAAAATCGTGCGGTGAAGTCCGACAAAACTTGTGGTGCTTGTTTAACAGGGTATAGCCTCGTAGGAGGTAAGTGTATCGCTGACGAGGAAGAAGAAGAAACCGATTGGGCGATGTGGGGAATGGCAGGTTTAGCCATTGTTGCGGTTCTTTTCGGCATGGGATGATAAAATGTTTGGACATAATTCCTTTGACTATGCTTTGAAAGCCGAAAACAGGACATCTCAAGTGGCGTTTGCGTCTGATGTATCACATCTCTTAGAGGGGTGGGAGAAAGAAGGTTGGACTTTACAAGATATTCAATCCTATTGTCCCAACATTAACGCAGGTGCGGGTTCTTCAACATCAGAAAAATGCACACAAGGCCCATTTGATGAATTTACCATTCGTGGAACTGAAGGAGATGCGATGGATGATGAGCGGTGGTGGTGGGTCAATGCTAATACATTAGGATTATCAAACTTTGATGGCGATACCCGAAGCGGGGCTTGCAGAATTATTATTCGTGATGGCTACAAAGTAGCCTTAAAAATCCGATTTGAAACTGCGGGTGATTACTCTTTCATAGACAATTTTAGAGATGCCTTTAATGAAAATGCAACAGGAGTTATAGACAAGAATAGTGATAGCGTGACTGTGTTAATGGAAGGTGGCGACAAATTATCTGTTGATATTGACCAAGATTGGGAAGGTATCTCTCGCTTCTATCTTTCATCACATGGAAATACCTTGATGTATCAAACAGGTGGGGGTGCAATTGATGATGAAGTGTATATCACACTTGAAGATGTTTGGACTTTTCACGGTAGCGGAGGCACAGGTGGAACAGGCGGAACAGGAGGCACAGG
>PBPH01000017.1 GCA_002725475.1 Methanobacteriota archaeon
ATAGTGTGTAACTGTCAAAAGTGGTACCTGGTTTAGTAAATTGAATACGAATCCCAAACACTTCTCCACCATCTAATTCATCGATATTGTGTCCTTGGAATGAAAAGGTGTAGATGTCACCATCGACTTCATCTGGCCCACTAAGAGTTACGGATGACATGTCGGCCAATCCATTTTGTTGTCCCATTCTGAGTGTTAATGTTACCTCTTTGCTACAACCGTTACAATTGATTGCAAGGTTCAGAGTTCCTGTTATTGGTTGAGATGCATCAATCCCGGTGGCATTTTCTGAAGCATCCGTGCCATCAAATGTGAATTCTCTCATTCCTCCACCGGCATTAGCATCACCCGGTATATTTCCCTCAAAGAAACTGGATGCAGACTGACCATCGTTTGACTCAGCATGATTCCAAGTTGTCCATTGTGTTCGATCTGCTCCGGAATCATCTCCGTACATGTACAGAGTGCTCTGTTCGTAAGTTACTACTCTGTTAGGGTCCGAATCATCTTGCATTGTCAATGCGATGGAAACTGATGAAGCCATTACGACACAAAATAGTGCCAACACCGCCCATAGGGCGGTGCCGCGAATTGCCTTTCTACTGGCTCGCATCATATGTCGGACACCACCGGATGATATAGAATTGAAGGCCGACCGCATACGCCATAAGGGATGGGGGGTGTGACAAGATGTCTGAAATTTTGGCTAAAATCGAAGATGCGATTGTTATTGCTAGCGGCTGGCAACCTAACATCGCGAAAATCGAAAATGCCACCCTAGTAGCTCAAGAAAATAAACATCAAACAATACATGAGAGGGTGACAATTTGCGACAATGACTCTGCGGAAAAAATCGGAAACAAATCATCATTAGTTTCTGAGATTCTATTCCCTGCAGCTCATTGTAAATTCACAAATCAAAAAACTAATTTTGAACGAGTGCTAAATTGGTGCAATAATAACCTATCAAATGATGGTAGAACGATTGCAGTTAGATGTGGTAAAATTGGTGTGAAGATAGATGGCTGGTCGGGTCGTACTTTGGAACAAGAAATAGGAGGTGCGTTATTTGAATTGGGTTGGAAGATTGACTTAACTAAACCCGATATAACCCTTAGAGTGATAGCGGTAAATCACGAGGATGTTAATCTAAACAAAACATGTACCGATGATCCTGCATTAATTTGGGGGGTTAAGAGAAATGGGCAATCTACATGGGATGATAGAACTGCACCGAAAAGGCCATTTTTCAAACCAATAAGCCTAGACCCCAGATTGGCTCGCTCAATGGTCAATATTTCTTGTCCAAATGGTGGTAAATTTCTAGATCCATTTTGTGGTACTGGTGGAATATTACTAGAAGCATCTCAAGTTGGATTAGATGTCTATGGTAGCGATGCCGATTCTAGAATGGTTGAAGGTAGTGTAGAGAATCTTAAATGGTCTTTAGAGAACCAAAATATGTCAGGAATAGCCGAGGTCAGACATTGTAGTGCCACTAATCTAAGTGAAAGTTGGAGTGACATAACCCCTTTCGATGGTTTTGCCTTTGATCCTCCTTACGGTCTCAATTCTTGGAAGAGCGATGATGGATTTCAACTCTTACAAGATACTCTTTCGAGTTGCGCAGAGGTTGCAACTGAGAATGCTAAACTAACAGCCTTACTTCCTCTTCCTCCTGCAGCGATATCACTAAATTTGTTGGGTGAGGATATCAACAACCCCATCAGTTTCACTTTTGGAAAACAGTGGAATGAAGTGGTTAGAAAAATAAATGATTCTGGATGGGAAATCAAGAATTTTGCGACAATACCAGTTCATCGGTCTCTAGCAAGACTTCTCATTGTCTGTCAAAGAAATTTAGAATAGAGTATGGGCGATGCAGGATTCGAACCCGCGTCGACGGGTCCGAAACCCGTCAGGATATCCAGGCTACCCTAATCGCCCAATAATGCCGACGAGCAGGGCATATCTCTTGAAGAGAACGGGTGACAGCCCATTTGGAGGTAGTCTAAATGGCAACTGAGTGGGAGGGCACCCCATGTTTATCGAATAAATGTAGTAAATGTTGTCGAGAGACAGAAATGCCACTATCTAAATCTGATATAATTAGACTTGAAGCAGCAGGGTTCAATCAATCATACTTCTCAGTTGTAATGCTAGATAATACAGTACAACTTAAGAATTCAGATGAATACAACGCATGTATTTTTCTTGAAACAGATTCTAGCGAATTAGATGCTTCAGGTACATGCCAAGTATGGGATATCCGTCCTGAGGGGTGCCGCATCTACCCGCTCGTTCTAGATGATTCCAACAATCAATTTATGGATGAATTATGCCCACATAGAGATGCTTTTCCAGAACCCCCAATAGGTCTAAGGGGGCGACTTTTAGTTCTGGCACAATCACTTGATGAAAATAATAACTAACTTTTGCGCCAGTAATCCATACGGTCCCCACCTATGTTTTCACTATTGATGAGAACAAGTCCAGCATTTTCAAGAATTTTTGAATCGATTCCACCTTTCAACCCATCCTCAAGATTGATTGTGGAATGGAAAATATATGCTTCATCAACTAATTTTTCAGATAGGAATTGACCCCAAACATCGGGCCCACCTTCTACTAACAAACGTTGAATAATTCGATCCCCCAATAGATCAAGAAGTTGCTCTAAATCAACCCTCTTTCTTCTTTCTGAAAAAAGCGAAGGTATCAGAATGGTTTCACATTCAACTGATTTTTCATTTTCTTCGCAGTGTAATAACAAAGTATCATTTCCATCCGTAACTAATTCAGATGTTACTGGTGTCCTTAACCTTCTATCAAGCACAATTCTAAGTGGCTGACTACTTTTACCAAGATTCACTCTTCTTACTGTTAATCTTGGATTGTCGCGAATTACAGTATTCACTCCCACAAGAACAGCATCAGATTGTAGTCTAAGCCGATGAACTTCATCTAGAGACTCTTCTGAAGTGAATCTTGCCGGCGGTCCTGAAATTGAATCTACATTACCGTTACAATCTAATGCCGCTTTCAGAGTAACAATTGGCCTTCGATATTCACACCAATGCATGAAGGATGACATTTGTTGTAGCGCTTCAGATTCTAATAATCCTTGAGAAACATCTATGTTTGCTCGCTTCAAATATTCTAACCCCCCACCTCTGACTGTTGGGTTTGTGTCTTCAGCAGCTATCACTACTCTGTTAATTCCCGCCCAGAGCAATGCTTCAGTACAGGGTGGAGTTCTTCCATGATGATTGCATGGCTCAAGTGTGACAAATGCAGTTGCCCCTTGGGTTTCCACCCCTCGAGATTCAGCATCGGCGATTGCCGCCTGCTCGGCATGCAAATCCCCCAGGTGATCATGCCACCCTTCAGCTATAATTTCTTCATTTCTTGCAAGAACACACCCCACCGGTGGATTAGGGGAAACTTGTCCAATTCCATTTTTGGCAACTTCTAGAGCTCGCTTCATGCATTGGAACTCAAAATCAGTCCATTTGGAATCGGACATACAACGCTCCGGATAAGACGCACCCATTTGTGACTTCGCCTTAAGAAGACCATGCGGATTGTTTGAATGCTCCCCCCTCTCTGACACTTCATGCCTCGAATTGCTTGCATAGTCAATCCAGCCGGCCGCGATGGTAATTCTCTCAAGAGATGGAAGTCAATTGAACCAGCACTTGCAGATGCTGGGTTTGAGTGTGAGACTTATTTTACCGAACGCGTGGGGCATGCTCCAGAAATCGCTTACTCAATGCGAGATAGGAAAGATTTGGATCTAGTTGTTGCATGTGGTGGTGATGGAACAGTTCACGAAGTTGCATCTGGCCTTAGAGGTTCATCGATTCCTCTTGGGATTATACCGGGCGGCACCGGTAACGATGTTGCGCGAGCACATGGAATTCCATTGAAGAAAAATGCTGGGATAGTGGATGTGCTAACCAATGGCAAAGATCGTCACGTAGGCGCGTTTCGCCTTCAAGGCACACCTTCACCGAGCGAAGGGGATTATCCAGAGCCAACCAATCACCCTGAATGGGATGGCGAGCCCGACATCCCCGGGCGAGTTGTTAGGTGGGTCTTTTTGGAATCTGATTGCGGCGTAACATCAGCAACAGCACGTGCTAAACTTTCACGTGCTAAATGGATTAAAGGCTCATTCAAGTATACATATCTTGGGATCACTGAGATATTGCCTTGGAAGAAAAAGATGGCTTGGGTGAAAATAAATGATGCCGAAGGTGAAATTGTAGATTTCTCTATGCTTGCAGCCACGACTACAGAAATGTTTGGAGGGGGTTACAGAGTTTGTCCTGGTGCATCCCCAATTCTAGAACATGGTTTTCTCTGCCATGCATGGGGCCTTTCAAAACTAAAGATGCTGTTGTTGATGGGTCCTTTGAAGAAAGGGAAGCATGTAGGAAAATGGGGTATTGAACTCAAACCATGCACTCGACTCGAGATTCGTTCTTTGGATAGCCAAGGGATGCCCTCGGATGATTCTCACGACCCACCTTTGATTGTTCAAGCAGATGGGGAGCCCTGCCTACAAACTCCAGCATTGCTAGAGTATCACACCAAGCAACTTTGGATAAGGGGTGCTTCAGAAGTTCCTTGGGATAATTGATGTTGTCTTAGAATGAAAATTCATTGCCGGAAAATCAGATATCTATCAGACCATTAAACCCCAATCTCTTTGTTTGGGTGCGATACTTCACAACCATGAGAGTGAGAGCCTTGTTGCTGGCCTTGCTTCTTCTTGGCACCATTCCCGCCATGCCGAATTTACTGATGTCATCAGTTTCTGCGGGTCAAGTGAATCATTTTGGAAATAGTGGTTTTCCTAATTCAGTTAACATCACTTTCAGTGCCGCGGGCAATGATACCAGCACGAATCTCACATTGGGGGCAAGTGCAGTTGCTAGTTCGACATCTTTTGATGTACAGGGGATGCCTGACGTACAGGGCCATCGCCCTCTAACAATCGGTATCGATGTTGGCGATGATGGAGATTTAGAATGGGCATTTGGTGGTCCTGGAAATGGTTCTTTTGGCTACATAAACGAATTTTCTAATGGTTGGAGTAAGACCGCTCTCAACCTTTCAAGTGGTCACAATATGACCTATTCTCTTCGCTTACCTATCAATGCCACAGTGAGTTCGGCATCAATGAACGTATCTACCTTGAGTGAAATTACTCTTTCTGGAAGTGACGTGCGAGATACCTACATACACAAACCGAATCCAACGTGGGGGAATACAACTCATGCCAACTGCAATTATGGTAACTCAACAATCAATTTAGTTGGAAAAACTGAGTGGGCGAATTGGCATATTTACCGTAGCCTCTACTGGTTCAATCTCTCACAACTTCCAACTGTAACAGTCTTGGATGCCAACCTATCATTTTGGATTGATGATGTTGTTAACAATGCAAATTCAGGTCAACCAGTGACCGTTCAACATAACTACGATCTTCGCCCACTTCTCAAAGATTGGGAAGAGGGTCAAGATTTCAATGTATTAGTTCAACAGGCTCCTGGTGCAACATGGAACAAAGCAATTGATAATGTGACAGGAACTGATTATTCATGGACAACAGCAGGGGCATCTAGCACATCTGATAGGGGAGGGATTGTAGCTACAATTACTGAAAGCCCTGCAAACCTTGAGCAAACTTGGATGGATTTCAATTCCCAGAGCCTGACTAATTTAGTGCAAAGTTGGGTCAATGGAACCGTCAGCAATCAAGGCCTATTGTTCATAGGGGATGAAAGCACAAGCAAACCCGACGGTTCGACATTAAGAATAGCGTCTAGTGATAATTTGACACATAGCCCACGCTTGGTTGTGGTGTTTGAAGGTAGTAATGATGTGACCGCGGGTATAGATATAGGCAATGATGGAAATATGCAGTGGAATCATTCAGGTAACCTCAGTAATGGCTCAGTAATTCCTAATTTCGCCTCAACTCTCAACTCTTTTCTGGCAAATGCATCTCCAACATTCACAGACGGATGGGGTAACGAATTTGTCGATATTCCATTGAATGTAACAGGGAATGCTACTTTGATATTAGATGAAATAGAGATTCTTTACGATTGGAAACCAACAGTAACAATTTCCCCTCATGGAAATCTGTTATCAGAGGTCAACCAACATCTCTCAACCCTTACTCCCGATGCCACAGGTAATGTCAGCATCATCATCAATGTCAGCAGTGGTAGCCCAGGGGTGGTGGAATTATCGAATTTGATTATCGATCTTGGAGATCGCCCTCCTTCAATTGGTTCCATTTTATTACCTACACAGACGATGGTTCCAAATGGTCAAAATCATGTCATTGGTTTGGAAGTAACATCTTATCAGGGAATTACCAATCTCTCGTGGATCACTATTACACCACAATTACAAAATGTTGTAAACCGGCCAATTTTTCTTCATTCACTCGTAAATGGCAGTTCTTGGGTCAATGATCCAGGAAGCTATGTTTCGAACATATCTGGACACTGGCAAACTTTGAATTCAGATACAGGCCAAATTGAGTGGAGTATAGAGACGAGTTGGGCTTGGCCATCAGAGCAGGATGTCGTATGGCTTGCTCAAACCGGAACAGTTGATGGCCTACACACAGATCGTATGTCAAGTGCAACAACCAACCATGAAAGACGAATGGAAATTACTTCATTTCATCTTTGGGATGAGTCCCCCCCCACTGAAGGTGGGCCTGAAGTATTTGAGAATGAATGGGTGGCTGGAGATGACCAATTGCGAGTTAGTGGAACGGTTAACTTTCTCAATGTCTCCACAAAACCATTGTCTGGTGATGTGCTGATTGAATTAGAGAATGTCACTGGAAATGGGACGACCGATAGCAATGGTGCTTTCTCAATTTACACTAACGCCCCCAGCGGAAATCGGTATGGCGGTTTCACAATCAGCGCCGAAATTTCTGGTTCTTTAGACTCAACACCATCTGGTTTGGCTAGCCGAATCTTCAGGGTCGACGCAACCTTACCTGGTATGATGTTACACGCACCCTTAGGTGAGCGTGTAATCCCAAATAATCAGCAATTATTTAATGTCTCAATTGCAGAAACCAATGAGTCTAGTGGTGTTGCTGATCAAACCCTCCAACTTCATTGGTGGGTTGAGAATCTGCATGATGATGGCGATGGAATCCCAGAGATTGATGAATATGCGACTCGCCCCTTATTGAGGCAAGGAACATCAAATTACTTCCACGCTACATTCGAAGACACCTCAAACTCTCAAGGGGATATGGTATCCCTCTACATTGGAGGTGGCGACAATGTTGGCAATCTCCTCAATGGAGGTGGTCCTGGTTTTGAAGATGACTTGCACCACTACATGTCGTTAGTTCCAACTCCCTCTTCGTTGTCAAATGTGACCTTAGAATTATCAGGGGGTGATGTTATTGTTCCAGCACACCCCAATTGGTTGAATATTACACTTCAAGATGAAAATTGGTTGGAAGACATTGAACGAATATCAATTGACATGGGTCAAGGGATTGAGTTGACTTGGGTTGCTGGAGAAGGATTTGATTCTAGTAACTCTGAGGTTGTGATTAATGATTATACTCTAACTAGTCAAGAAGAAGAAATTTTCTTGAATCTCTCTTTCAAAGTCACTCCACTCTTTAATCCAGCATCACCTTACGGCCAGTTACTAATCTATGTGTCTGATTCATCGGGTAATGAGGTGTTCATACCCGGAGTTTCATGGCAGTTCAATGCTGACATCATGCTTGTTGAATATACAATTTCTCTTGCACAAGACCCCTCAAACCACCCACTTGAGAACGATAGCTACGTTTCACTAAACGAGCGCTTGCAAATAAGTGCTAGGGTACGATATTCAGCTACAAATCTTGCACCACCACCAGAATCATATGAAGTTCTATTGGAGGTACCCCTTGACTTGCCATTATCTGTAATTTCTGATGAAAATGGTTACTTTTCTGGTGAGATGAACGCATATGGGAGCGGTCTTTACAGAGTAACGCTAGAGGTTTTAGGTGGTCTTGGCATTGTTAGTCCTGAACCAGATGCTGTACGTTTGGTAATTGATAGCGACCCACCTATTTTAGTTGGCTCCGAGCCATCATTTATTCCAGCCAATTCTACAACTATTGTAATGCAGTTCGATTTACAAGAGATTGGAGCAGGTCTGTCTGCAGATGACGTAGTAGTAATGTGTCAAGTAAGAAGAGGGCTTCAATCCATAGGTGTGCAAATCGAGGGTTTAGCTACATTACAGATATCTGGAGAGGTATCTCGCTACGTGGCCGACCTTTCATTTCCACCATTACAAGCTTCTGATTTTCTAGACTGCTGGCTAGATGTTGCAGACCTTGCTCGCAATAATCTCACCGGAGTAGGCTCATCTCCTAATTGGCCACTAAGTCTATCGATAGTTGAGACGCGACCAGATATGTTAGCAGATTCCTTAACATTATCTCCCGCAACAGCAACCTTTGGTAAGAACATTCTAGTCAATGTTTCTGTGGTAAATATCGGTAACCATACTGGAATGCCGTTTGTCGTCTCCCTTGAAACTTTGATAGAACATGAGGGTCAATTGGAGGGTGTAGAAGTGGGGCGACAACAGATTATGTTCCTTGAAGGAGAGAACATGGTAGTAGCTTCTTTCACTTGGATACCAGATTGGGTAGGTAATCTCGAACTTGTCGTGCGTGTAGACTCAGATGGTAATATTTCTGAGCGTAATGAGAACAACACTAATTCTTGGGCTGTTAATGTAGAATCAGCTCCCAAAGAAGGAGGCTTCTTCTCTCAAACATCTTTCGCAATTTGTGGCCTTTCAATTCTCTTTCTAACCGGGATAGGAATGCTATTTGCTCTTCGTTTCCGTAAAGAGGATGAAGAATCTGAGGAATGGGATGACTATTCGGATGAAGATCCCCCTCCTTCTTCAATTGAAGGAACTATTCAGCCAGATGGTCATGAATACGTTGAATGGCCTGTTGGCAGTAATGAATGGTGGCATCGCGAAGATTCTCAACATCAGTGGGAGCCATGGTTAGAAGATAATTAACTAAAATTTTCAATCAAAAGAGAAATCTGAGAAATCATCATCATCTGCAATATCTGGCCCACTCTTAATTGGTGGAGATGTTTTGTCTTCTTCTTTCTTGACAGTTTTAGTTTTTCGAACTTTTCGAGCAGATTTTGTTTCCTTTTCTGATAGATTTTCACTTGACTCATCAGTAGGAATAATTGGGCTACTAGAAACATAAACACCCTTAGGTCTTTCATTTGCGGCTTTTTCCAATTCTTGAGTTGCATCAAATTCATCCAATTTATCTTGCATTTCAATTGCTTCTACTGTCTCCACTACCCCTCCACTACTTGCGGATGTAACAGAGCGTGCGCTTGGTCTATGAGCACCATGGATTGCAGAATCGATGTCAAAATCATCTAGTTCAACACTTTCCCCCTCAGGTCTTTTCTCTAATTGAGGTTTGCGAGATTCAGTATCCCGAACCTTCACCTTTTCACCAGTTTCTTCTTCAATTTCTCTAACAGCTTTCTTGTATTCTGATTTAACACCCCTAGCTGCAATCATCTGGGCTTCAGTTAATAGTTCGCTTGCACTAATTTTTGCCCCCCGGCGAATTAAACCATTAGTTGCTACAAATAGTAAGAAAGAAGCTCCAAAAGAAATGAGAATTAGCAAAGAGTAAATCCAACTTCCAACTACTGGTACCGAGAATGCATTGTATGAATTTTCTTTGTCAATCAAGCCATGGTCTCCAAGTGTCATTGAGGTCACCAGCAATGTACCTCTGAAACCTTCCCTGTTTGCCCCTGCATAAATTCTGCAATCTCCATCATTAGACATATGAATCTCTGAATATCCCATATATGAGCCATCCATCAACCAGCCTTCAAGTGCAATAGGTTGATGCCAATCAAGTGCTGCAAACCCTTCTAGAATTTCTTCATTAGCTGGAACTAATCCAACTACAGCCCAACCCTTTTGTGGGAAATCATTAGAAGAATCAAATCCAGGTGGTCTCGCTTTTACTCCAACAGTAGGGCTACTCCATGAACTTCCAACACCGTCCACTTTTCCTTCTGTTGGGCCTTGGGCATCTTCATATTTACCCAATTCAATTATGACTGCAGAGGCACTCATACTCTCACCGCCAATTGCACCTTCTGGAAAATGCTTTGAGAGATGTAACCAACCTTCAACATTCACCGGTTTATCGGTTGAAGTTTCATTCACCGCTGCTGAAAAGTTTCCATTTCCATCGCACCCAAGGAGATTTACAACATCATTTTCCACGTTTAAATCACCGGTATGAGTAGACATTGTAGCTGTCATGGCATCATTGTCTATACTAACTTCAATACCTTCTGATCCCCATTCTTGAATTTCTGGGGAAAGGCACCCAGCTAGCATCATGCTAACAACAAGTAGTAGCGCCAACACCACTGCTCGCCCTCTCGCCATGTAATGGCGAGGTATGGAGGAGTTGATGACGGTTGCGAGCCATAACATATGGCAAATATGGATAGTGAATAGATAAATAAATCACTAAATCAGTGCTCTTATGTCATGAAGGAATTCATCAGAGTCCCAACTAGAACCAACCCAAACAACCCGCTTTTGCCCATCGTGATCAACTATGAATGTTACAGTGCTGTGACCTACGTCATAAGTTTCCTCTGCATGTTCGTTATGCTCACCATGCTCGCCGTGCTCATTCTCTGATACACATGACATTTGATTATCACCATCCCATTCATAACCCTCATCACACATACAGTGGGCGCCAGCACCTTGGCCCATAACCCAACCATGTCCGTTGCACTGTTCGCTAGATGGTGTTGGTAGATTGGAAATATTCGAATTACTTGCAACCCAGGCTAGGTGTGGGTGATGTTCAATATCAACTGAATCAACTCCTACAGAACTTTCAACCCAAGTGTAGTTGGTGGTATCCCATGCATATAGGCTCCACCACCATGAAGAGTTGGAAGGCGCAACTCCTGAGATGTTTTCCATAAAATGCCCATGCTGGGATTCTGGTGCGGTGAAAGTAATTCCGTGCATGTTGAAGCCCTTTGTTGTTAAGTTCCATCCAGTAGCATTTTCAGGTAAATGAGTGCTATTTACTTCATATTCATTTGTACTATTATCTGGCATCATAGTAACTAACGAATGCATCATTGAGTGGTCACCCGTGTCATGACCATCCATATGCATGCCGCCACTAACATGTAGATCAATCATGGTGGTGTTAACTGCAATTCCCCAACCACTCCAGACTTCCTGAATCATGGTTAAATTCGTCGAGGTTAAATGTGGCCAATCATATCCATTGTCATTGACATAGTCCGCCAGAACTTCTTGCGTATCTCGTAATGGATCAATGGTTATTGAAAGATAAACGACATCTTCTCCATACGAATCTCCCAACTCTTCTTTCATGTACTTCATGTTAGATTCAATTACTGGACATATGTCAGGACAATGAGTATAAGTGAATGCGACAACCACCACCTTTCCTTCAAAATCGGAGAGAGAAACATCATCTCCATTATGATCTGTTAGAGTAAAATCTGGGGCTTGTACGGGTGGGTGGTAAGGTTTCCCATTGAAATCGATATCATGGTGCCCATCACCCCCAATACAACCTGCAAAAATCAGTGCAGAACATAAGGTCAAAATCAAAACTCTTCGCATAACTAAATGGCCCATTCCATTGTATAATATATTTTGTCGCCCCTGTTGTTACTGCACTTTCAAGAACGATGAATGATTCGGACCAACCGCTGCGGACGTCGCATAGCCTGGTATCGCGCCGGATTTGAAATCCGGTGACCTCGTGTCGCGGGAGTTCGAATCTCTCCGTCCGCGCTTAATTTCGGATTTCAATTAAAATCTACACCAAGCAGGTAATGAATCTGGTGCGCCTGGTGTGGTAATTGCAATGAAAACTATCATCAGTAAAATGAATACCCCGGGAAATAGTGCGGTTAATGTTAGAATATTGCTATCTTCTTCAAATCTAAGATGCATGAAGACAAATGCAATCCCAAGGAATTTTATTGCTCCTATAGTTACAAGAATTAGAATAACCATCTCTTCAACAATCGCCCCTTGCACAGATGCAGCCACAGCTCCAACTTCAACAGCAGTCATAATCATCAACATTGCGAAATTTACATTGTAAGCATCTCTTCCTAGAATTTTATGACCCATCTTTTTTCCCCCTCAATACAGATAAAATGCTGGGAACACCAACACCCAAACCAAATCAACAAAGTGCCAATAAATTCCGAAGTATTCGATAGATACTGCGTTAGTCGGAGAATATCCTCCTTTATGGGCTTTGTAAGTCATGTAAACAAGACCAATTATTCCACCAAACACGTGAGCCCCGTGCGTACCCGTGGCAACGTAAAACGTAGCAGCAGATAGACGTAAATTAACATCAATATATTCGCCACCATGGCCAGCGCCCGCAAAGTGATACATTTCATTGTGGATTGTGTATCCATCGTCCAACAAACTAGGGGCATAGAACGGCCCAATGTTGAATCCAACAAACCATTCAATCAACTTAAGCACCAAGAAAAGAGTAGCTAGAATTAGGGTAGCGCCTAGATAATTCCTAATCTTTCTAGATCTTTCTTCATGATCTAAATCGGTACGATTTGCGGTCTTCAAAGCCAATACCACAGTGAAGGAAGAAACAATCAAAGCAAATGTATTGATAGCTCCAGGAACAAGAGTATCGGGGAATAGAACTAATGTCCATGATTCTGAATGAGAACCTGCAATGAAATAAGATGCGGGTACCCAACAAGCATCACCTGGTGAGAATGGCAATCCGTTTGAATAAGTAGCATGATTGTCTAGGATTGCTTGGCACGATTCAGTTCCCATACGATATCGAATATAAGTCGTAAATAAACTAGAGAAAACCATCATTTCAGACATCAAGAATATCCACATTCCAACTTTTCGAATATCGATATTTTGGAAAGGAGCGCCTGCAGATTTAGGTTCAAAATGGCCATCAAAAGACATATCTTGACGCCACCATACTAGTAACCCAGAAATTATCACTGCAAATCCTACCAAGACTATTGGTAGGTAGTTTCCATTGAACACGGTGTCGTTTAAGTCATCATTCATTACAAAAGTAGAAGCGAATCCAAATAGGAATATTGTAATTCCAAATGACATGATAATTGGAGCCCAACTATTGTGTGGTGCGCCGTGTTCCCAATCATGAGGCCCCCATCCATTTCCGTGATGCCCGTAATGGTGATCGTCTCCATGGTCATCATCTGAAGCAGAGGGAGGGGCTCTCTTTCTTACACCATAATCTTTCATTTCCTCATTGATAATTTGACGAATTCGCTCTTCTGTTAAACTGGTACTCAATTCATCCCCTCCTCATCGGGATCATTTGGAACCATTAACCTAGTCAGCCAATTTTCTTTCTTCTCTGAACCATGTTCCTCATTTACATCAATTAGAGTTGGCAAGTCATCGAACGATGGCGTTGGTGGAGGTGATGAAACTAGCCATTCAAAGGACCATCCACCCCAAGGGTCTGCGGGGGCTTTCTTACCCTTTACAAGCGTCATCACCATGTTAGTGACCATGATTAGAGTTGAGAGACCGAAAATAAATGCATTAATTGTGATGAATGAATTCCAACTCGCCACCTCTGGGGGTAATGTTCCTACAACATCACTGTATTCGTTTGCTTGAATGAAATAGGTGTGATGTCTTCTAGTCATCCCCATTAATCCTAATTTATGCATTGGCCAAAATAATCCATTGTAAGAAATGAAGGCGATGAGGAAGTGAAGAAGTCCTAGCCTTTCATCCATCATCTTTCCAGTCATCTTAGGGTACCAGTAGTATATTGCTGCAAATAGTCCGAACACAGTTCCCCCTACAAGGACATAATGGAAGTGTGCTACTACAAAGTAAGTCTCGTGTAGGTGGATATCCATAGCAATTGACGGGAAGAACATCCCTGAAATCCCTCCTAGCGTGAATGTTACTAAGAACCCGAGAGACCAGAGTGTGTGTGTACGATATACTAGAGAACCTCCATGCATAGTAGCCAACCAATTGAATATTTTTATGCCAGTTGGAACAGCTACAGCCATCGTAGTCAGCATCATCACGAATCTTAGCCATGGAGCCATTCCACTAGTTAGCATATGGTGGCCATAAACAATGAATGATACAAATCCAATTCCAGCCATTGCGTAAACCATTGATTTGTATCCAAATATTGATCGTCGGGAACTTGTTGCAAGCACTTCAGAAACAATTCCAAATGCAGGAATAATTACAACGTAAACTTCAGGATGTCCAAAGTACCAGAATAGGTGACTCCAAAGAAGTGGGTCACCGCCAGCACTTGTGTTGAAGAAAGCGGTAGCAATTGTTCTATCAAGGAATGCTTCGATTAAACCAATTCCAAATGCTGGGATTGAGATAAATAGGCACATCACAGAAACAAAAACTGACCAAGTAAACAATGGCATTTGCATCCAACCCATACTAGGGGTCCTCATGGCACAAATTGTAGTGATGAAGTTAATTCCAGCAAGTGTTGAAGATGCAACTAACATGAGTTGCCCAGCAAGCCAAAATGTAGTTCCTGGGTGACTTGACACCCAAGATGTAATTGGTTGATAACCAGTCCAACCTACATCCGCTCCAGTTCCGGAGAAAACACCACACAATATTAGAATAGAACCAGCAGGATTGAGCCAAAAGGCCATTGCGTTAATTCTAGGGAAAGCCAAATCCCTAGCTCCAATTTGAAGAGGTACAATCCAATTGGCAAAACCATTGATTAAAGGCATGGCAGCGAGGAAAATCATCACAGTACCGTGTAAAGTAAAGAATTGGTTGTATTGGTCCTGAGTCAAGAAATCATTGCCCGGGACTGATAGTTGAATTCGAATCATCAGGGCTATTACACCACCCACTAGGAAATAGAATAGACCAGCCACAAAGTATAGCGTTCCTACCTTTTTATGGTCTGTGCTAGTAAGCCATTCGGAAATCCATGGTGCAAAAGCACTCCAACTAAAAGACTCAGGGTTAGCGCGATAAAACACATACGCCACACTAATCAACAACATTAGTGACACGAGTAGAATGGCAGAGAATAGGACAGTAATGCCATCGGCGCTTGAGGTTGTAGTTTCACCAACTCCTCCAGGGGCTCCCATTACAAATTGAGATTGTGCCCAATGGTCACCATCACCGGGCGAAGCATCACCATCCACTGAATTGACTGTTAATTGGAAATTTGCTGAACCGCTACTTGGGGCAGTCCAATCTACTGACCAGTTCATTTGGTCATTTCCAGTTGTAGTGTGGGTAAGTTGGCCAGCAATCATTTGAGTTGAGTCATCTAAAATTGTCAAAGTACCCGAAGTGGCTACGAGATTGAACCCGCCAGTATTTTGCCTTTCAGCAATAAATTCTGAGCCCGGACCCCCCGTAAATCCAAAAGAAAATGTGTAAGTTTCTCCAGGGTTATATTCTGATGGTAATGCACTGCCATTTCCTAGTGTCATGAAAGGCGACACATCACTACTGGGGGAGCCGCTGTGACATGTACATCCGGAGTCAACATTGTTGATTCCTCCACTTCTAGCTTGGAGACTAGGTGCTAACATTAGTGAGGCTACTAGAAGAGCAGTAATTGCAAGTATTTTCACATTCACTTTCATATCATGTCACCTCACTCATGTACCTCAAGTATTGCAGTCATGTAAGCGTGGTCATCGCCACAGAATTCCGCACAATCTATGAAAAACTCACCAGTGATATCGGGTGTTACCCACATTGATGTGAATATTCCCGGCACAGAGTCTTCTTTTGCACCCCACTGAACGATGTAAGGTGAGTGCGTTACGTCTGAGGATGAAAGATTGAATCTGTAAGTCACGTCCTTTTTCACGCTCAATACAGTCAACCCAGTTTCATCATGAACTCCAACATCGCATAAATCAGCATCTAAATTCCGACAATCGAATTCCCAGAACCATTGTTGCCCATTAATTCCAACTTCATAGTAATCAACGCCTTCTACGCCTACAACACTCGGGTCTTCCCAAACATCAGACGCAGGCCCAAGTGAAATATATGTAAGATAGATGATTAGAATGGATGGAAGAACAACCCAAGCGATCTCCAATTTAGTATTGTGAAAATGCTTTGGAAATTCACCAACTGCAATATCGTCAATATTAGGTACTTCTCCATCTTTAGAACGATAGAAAAATGAGTGATGAATTAACCATCCGAAGACGATTACTCCAACCACGCCAGACCACAGGAAAAACACATCAAATAACTCGTTATATGCTTCTCCACCAACAGCCACTGCAACCCCTCTTACCGAGGCGGTAATGCAGACCATAGTTAAGCGTTCTCCGAACCGAACATCTAAGGCAATCAAACAAAAATCGAATACCGAACCCTAACTTGTTAGGGACTGGTTGATAATTGCAAATTGTAAAACTCAACATAGGTGTTTAAATTGTGTTTTTTAATTATTATTTTTATTCTTAAAGAGTATCGACCCGCCAAAGGTTGAATTGTAATGACTCCACCCTCGCCCTGATGGACGTCAGGGCGCTGGTGGTTGAGGACAACCAAGTTAATGTTCGTCTATTGCTAGCATTGCTGAAAGGAAAAGACATTACAGATATTGAAGTTGCAGAAGATGCTAATCAGGCCTTTGAAGCATTACAGACGGGTTCATTTGATTTGATTTTCATGGACATTCAACTTCCATGGACGGATGGTTTGCAGTTGACAACAGCCATTCGTGATCATCCATTAGTTCGTGATAGCAGAATAATTGCAGTTACTGCATTTTCAACACCTGAAGATAGGAGAAAAGCTGCCGCTGCTGGTTGTGATGCATTCGTTCCTAAACCAGTACGTCGTGAAGAATTATATCGAGTAATAGATGAACAGTTAGCGGCACGTGGGGAATAATTGGAAGAACTTGAATGGCTTCAGGAAATGAATGGAAACGTCGCCGAAATTCAGTTGGTGGTGACCCTACTAGAGAAGCTCGTTTTGAAATTGCAGGGAAGGCATTGGCTGAAGCAAGAATAAGAAATAGACCTCAGAAAGAGGGTGGTTGTTCGTGCCCAATTTTAATTGAGGGAAATAAGGACGTCTTAGCATTGAGGAAATTGGGTTTTTCTGGGACCATTGAGAAATTAAATAGGGGATGGGATCGTAGTCGTTTGGTTGCCTACTTGTTTGAAACCTATGGCTGTCAAAATCCAATAGATGGTGGCCCCTCTCTGATTATTTTGATGGATTGGGATAGAACAGGTGGTCGTATTCAAAATGATATCAGCATACGCTTGAAATCTATGGATGTTGTTATTGATGAGGCTACTAGAATGGAGTTGTTAAAATCAATGAAATTAGAAGGCAAAACAGTTGAATCCCTTGCACCCTTTGCCGATGAACTAAGAGTAATAATGAAGTTATACGACCCTGACGATTGTTATGAAGAAGAGTAATCAAAGTAGATTTATTACTATTCTAGCATTCAATTCTGCCTGAAGACTTTCCCTAATTTTTTCTAGGTGTAGAATCCTTTCATCGAGTTCTTTTCTCAATTTTTCAATTAGCCCAATTTTCATTCTTGCCCAACGTTGATCAACTGGCTGACCACCATGGTGTTCTCTCAATGCCGCCGCTCTCAATTGTTCTCTTTCTCTTTCAATTCGTTCCATCCACGAACGTTGTACATTGTGTCTTAGTTCATCTAAAAGAGGGGCGAGTCTAGCCTTTTCATCTTCTAGTAACCAAGAATGCATTCTATCTAGAGATCGCTCAATGTCTCTTTCAGTTTCGGAATCAAAAATGGTACGTTCTAATTTGTTGAATGATTTCCAAGGGTATTTGGGTTGTTCAGGAATAGGAAAACCATCAGCATCAAGAAGTAACCAACGCCGAACTGCGTGACGAGAGAGGCCAGCAACAATCCAGTCAAGACATACTAATGTGGCGGCATTATCGGCCCAATCGCTTGGCTTATTTGCTTCTAGGTGAATTACTGGTGAAATACCAGCACTTTTCCAACCATCCAAAGCTGCTTCCTGATTTTGGTCTTGACTAATTGAATCCCTCAACCATTGGATGATGGGGTGCCATGGTGCAAGATAAACAAACTCAGTTTTCTCTCTTGCCTCATCTCTGGTTATTGTTATTGGGATGATATGAGGTGGTGCAGCACTTGCTAATTTCTCAATTCTTTCTTGCCAGCCAGTAGTTAGTGAATCAGTCCTGCTTTTGTCAGCACATCTTGAAGCCAACTCGCTTACAACTTCATTGCTTAGGATTAGTTGCCAAAAACCTCCAGCAAAATGCAGGCTAGATTGCCCATCTTTCAGTTGTAATCTCGCACGAACCCATTCCACAAGTTCGTCAGGATTAATTCCAAGTTCCATATTTATAGAATCTTCACGCAATTTTCTAATTCCAGGATCATTTCCAAGCCATTCCCGTTCTTCATTAGCACGTTCTTCTAACCATCTATCCCTCATATTCAGCAAGGAATCAAGATTTTCCTCTCCACCGGAGCCATCATTATCTGATAATTCTCTAGCGTCTATTAGACTGTATCCACTGTCGCCTAATCTTCGTGCTCTTGGTGAATTTAATTCATCTTGAGCAACCATTTTCATCGCTTTTCCTAGTAATGGGTCTAGCATCCCTATTGAATCCTCAAAGAGCCTTATTCTGTAGAAAAGCCTACCTAGAATTGCAGCATCAATAGTGCCTTCAACAGCGATATTCAATATGGTAATGACATCGGCTTCTTGCCCAAAACGGTCTAGTCGCCCAATCCTCTGTTCAATTCGCATTGGATTCCATGGTAAATCGTAGTTTACTAGGCGATGGCAGTGTTGTTGATCCAAACCTTCACTCCCAACTTCACTTGATAATAAAACATCGATTTCCCCATTTGCAAATCTATTACGTAACACTTCTCGTTCAGCCATCGGTGTTAGGCCACTTAGGACCTGACAATTTACACCCTCTTCTTGAAGGCGTTCTTTGAGATAGTTTAGAGTTCCACGGAAATGACTGAACAATAATACCCCCCCCTGGTCGTCATTTTCAAGAGTATCAAGCAACCAACTTTTCATCGCCTCATATTTTGAATCAAATCCACCTAATTCTTCTGCGGCGATAACAAGTTCGTCAAGATCTCCGAAACGACTTAGGAGTCGATGTTCAGCTTCATCAATTGTAATATCAGTGGCTTCTTCCTCTGCTTCAGTACCAAATTCAAATGCACTTCTAGCCGCGTCTCTTAGTTGGGTCCTTACATGAATTGCAAAAGCTGGCAAACAACTGCTCGCCATTCTTTCTGGAACAACTAGTGCCCAATCGAATCGTTCAGAATCAGGATGACGGAGTTGCATTAAATGCCAAGTCCATCTTCTTGCAGCTTCGTAAAGTCTCCATTCCTCACGTGTCAATTTTACATCTAGAGTAATTGCATCACGCCGTGCTATGTTTAGGTCTAAATCACGTTTTCTTGTTCTTACTATTAATTCATTTAATGGTCTTAATTCACGCAATAAATCGGCTAAAATAATTCTCTTGTTATCCAGCGATTCACCAGTCCAACCAAGTGGGTCTCTGCATAAATCCATAGCAGTCATTAACCTAGGATCTGCAGTGAAACCGGGAGTATTTTCAAGAATTTCAAGGGCCGAAATTGCAACTTCTAAATCAGGCTCAACTTTTGAGGTTGCATCAAGTGCAGTATTGAGTAGCCTCATGGGCCTCATTGTATTTTGAAAAGCCTGAAAATCAGGCCACCTATCTGGAGCAAGAAGAGATAGTTGCACCCACAATTCCTCATTTGAGAGATTAACTGGGGTGGCCGTCAGAAACAGAGTTTGTTTGCTATGTAATGTCAGAAGTTGTATGGCGTCATGAAGGCGACTGCGAGGGTTTCGACAATGATGCGCCTCATCCACCACTGTTAGAAGAATCTCTGGCACACCTTCTTCCATCAATTCTCGCAGTAATGATGGCTGCCTTAATATTCCATGACTGGTAACTACTACGAGCGACTCTCCTTGTCTAATTCTGTTAAAGGCTTCGCGTAGTTTTACCCCAGTATTTGCTTCAAATCCATTTAGGTCGCAACGATGAAACATTTCTTGAATCCATTTTAATCTCAATCCACCAGGGCAGGCGATTATAGCCCCACCTCTTTCTCCAATAGCGTGCAAACGACGTAAAACATGCAAAGCAGAGATTGTTTTTCCAAGGCCAACCTCATCAGCAATCAATAATCCATTCCAATGACTGGAGGATAATCTAGCTGCAGGGAGGTGTTGGTGCGGTTGGTCCTCCCACCTTCCGAATTTCAATAAAGGACAATAATCAGTAGGTGGGTATCGAATATCTAAATCATGCCGCAAAAGATTCCATTCAGCATCATCAAGGAGCAGGCCGCTAACGCCGGCTTCATTACTTCCCAAATCGCTCAACAGGAGACCACCGCAAATCGACCGTACTTGAAGATGCGCGAATACAGTGGCAATTATGTTGAAAAATTGAACTATTTAGGAGGTAGCGTGACGCTAATTTCTTTGACAGTATTCAATACAACATGAGTGGTTGAACGCGAAACTCCTTCGGTCGAAAGCACGGTTTTTGTAAAATCATCTAAATCGTCCCTATCAGTGACTCTCGCAAAAACCAAACTATCCATTTCACCAGTTACATCGTATACCGCAAAAACCCGCGGGTCGGAGGCAATTAGCTCTTGCACCTCTAGTAATTCTCCTTTCACGATTCTGAGCCCCACCACTACAGTCATTTCCCAACCAATTTTATCTGGATTTAGATTAGCAGTATATCCTGTAATAACGCCATGCTTCTCTAATTTATTGAGGCGGTTGGAAACTGTTCCAAGAGCAACGCCAACTCGATCGGCTAGCATTCTCATTGATAGTCTTCCATCTTCTTGCAATGCTGAAATTAATTTTCGATCTACCTCGTCAATCTCCATTATTACACATCCGGACCCCTTTCGCTTTAACGGCGGCATTTGAACGTTTTTGTCAATTAATCAAATCAAATTGTTCAGTTGAACAATAAAGGTTGTAATATTGATGCATTGATATTATTTCATCAATCTTTTTTTATTGGTAAATTTAGGTCAAGAACCCATGCACCTAATTCGTCAACTTCAATTTTCCAATGTGTGGCAACAATCTTGCACTCAGGGTTATTACATCTTAGTTTAACCGAAAAATTTCGACTCGTACCTGCCACTACTAATTGTTGTTTAGGCGTCTTTCCTATTTTCCATGGTTCGTCAGCATATGCTCCTGTCAATGTTGCATCACGGGTACCAGCGGTGATTACAATGTCCGCGTGCCACCCTCTGTTTTCCTTGTGTAGGGTGCCTCTTAATCTTGGTAATCCCACCTCTCTCTGCTGATCTTGACGAACAATTACAATCAATCCAACAATTACAGCTATTCCGATAATAATTGTTGGTATCATTACCATTCTATCGGGAATACTACTTGGGGTGTGTAATTGGACAGAATCTCCTCCGTAAATGCTGTGATTCAAATCATCGACAAATAGTATCACAACTTCTAATCTCCATAAGTCATCTTCTGTGAAAGGAATACCGTCTTCAACTAATCGTTCGCTATTAATTTCATGGGTCCAATTAGTAATATTCAGTTTATCATGATGGAAAGAAGATGACCAACCGTAATGCTTAACCAAATCTTGAGCAACATTTTGACCTAAAGGAGAATAATCAACTGTAACATACCATCTCAAGTTTAGTGATTCAGGAAGGTCTTCTAGGGGAATGATTTGAGCGGACAGATATAATCCTTCGAATAGTGTTTCAGGTTTTTCATAATCATCATTTTCTGATGGAAAATACGCATCTACTTCGAGTGACACATCAACCATTTGTACATTTTCATTCATGTCATAATCGTCTTGTTCTCCATTAATCCACATTGTACATGCATCAGCCCCCAGCGCTTCAGCTCTCTGTTGTCCTGATAGAATACTTTCATTACCAAATGCCCAATTTAATCTCACATTATTATTTGCTTGCTCATCATAATCACATCCGGAATCGTCAATGAATGATTCGATAACTGTGGGCACGTTATTGTATGTTTCAGATCCACTAGCAATATTCATGTAAAATGGTATGGATAAAGTGAGAAGTAGAGCGATAAAAAAAGAACCAAACTTCATGTTATTACCCCCAATTCTAGCGCATTTGATAACAAAATCCGTTCCGAGTCTGGTATCATTAGTGTCAATTTTCCACCTAACCAAGCCGGCAACCACCACGTCAATTGATTTTCGGTAAAGCGCAATATTATCCCCCCTAATCTCTCTGATTCGAGAGTAGGGATGTCTTCTATTGCATCTTCGATATCTTGTCCCCCTTTGGTAATTATCGTGACTAGTAGTTCTTTAGGAATTTCATGTACATGCTTCATACATTTCCGTGCAGTGATATGAATGCCTTTCGAAGTAGGTCTTTGTAGAACGCCCTTTCTTAATTCCCAAGTTGGAAGCCCCGCCTGTATTACTTGGAAAGGGTGCCAGTGTCCCCCTGCTAATTTTCGTCCTCGTCTCAGCATTCTTTCACGAATCCAAAACCAATCGTAGATATCATTCGAAATAGAGTAAATTTTACTTCCTCGCGCCATCATTTTTTCATCAGCAAATCCCCATTCTTTTGAAATGGTTTCTAATAATTCATTAGATGCTGGTTTTTGTTCATTGCGAGTAAATTCTGGGTGTTGATGTATCTTTTTATCAACCATTTCAGAATCACTGATTAATGCTTCAGCAACTTCATTATTTCCGATATGTTTGAAGGCTGCAACAAAGAATCCTCCAGAGTTATTTTCGTCATTCCAAATTCTCTTACATTTTGATAATGAATCTAATATTTGATTTGAGAATTTGCTGGAGTCACTACCTTCTTGTCCTGACCACTCACTCATCCCATCACGTGTAACGAGTCCTGGGCAACAATCCGAAATTCTAGTTTCATCTAGAATCAAGTGCTCATGGGTTTGTAGAATTTCGGCAACCACTGCTTCATTTTCGATAGGGTCTAGGGAGCAAGTAGAATATACCATTCTTCCACCAGGTGCTAGTAACATTGCACCTTTTCCAAGCAAAGCAATTTGTAACGGTTGTAGTCCTATTCCTGATCTTTTCGACCATTTACTCCAAAGTTCTGGATTTTTTCTTGTCGTTCCACTTCCTGAGCATGGCGCATCTACTAAGATTCTATCAAATCCCGGATTAGGGCACCTAGGTAAATGCCTTCCATCATGACGAACAACTATCATTGAGGTTACACCAATTCTCTTTGAGTTAGAAACTAGTAGATTAGCTCGCCCTGGGTTGGATTCATTAGCCACGACTACACCATCATCAGAGATCGCTTCGCAGAGTTGTGTGGCTTTGCTTCCAGGTGATGCACACATGTCTAGTACGTGGTGTCCTGTATGGCAATCAAGAATTTTTACTGGAATCATTGAAACAGCTTCTTGTCGGGTAATTCTTCCACTATCGTGTAATGAGCGAATCAGAAGTTGAGATTTTCTATCTTGACATTTCCCTTTCAGCCATGGCATCTCCCACCCATCTCCTCCACCTCCTTGTGGTAACCAAGGAATCGGCCTCCCCCCTAAGGAAAGCAATAGATTCCGAGTATTCTCACAATCCTCCCTAAGTGGATTTATTCGTAATGTTTCACTTAATCGTGCTTGAGATACTTGCAACCAAGGTGTGGCGTTATCGCGCCACATTTGAACAGCTTCCCAAAGAGCACTATTCGATGCATTAGGCCATTCATCATCGTCCACAATAGTGCCCCCGTGTCATTCGCAAACTAGCCTGCCCGGCTACATCTCTCAAGGATTGTGGGTGCGCTAACCCAATGAGCCACCTTCACATCCGAGTCATAATGGCAGTTGGCGGGGGCGATGAATTCAGTCTTGCCGCTACTCTGTTGACAATCATTCTTCTTTGGTCTTTACTCCAGTGGACAGCACCCTGGTGGCTCTGTGAGATGGGTAGGAGACAATCAATATCAAGTTCGAATCTGAGACAACTTGACCGGACGCTTACTCTTCTTCCATTGATATTACTTAGCATTGTTACTCTAGATTTGATTTGGTCCCACTATACTCTTGACTTAACTCATGCACACGTAGCAAACTTTGGAGGGGAACAATACTCTTCTTGGCAGAGGATTCTAGCAAGTCTTTTCTCGGAAGGTTCGCCGTGGTTAGCAATCCCCCTCTTCTATTCCATTAGTTCATTTGCTTGTGAAAAATGGTTTGGCTTTGATGATTCATTGTTCGGAAACGAGATTGAATCTAATCAAAGAGCGATTGTTCTTCGTTTGCACGGCTTACTTTGGCCATTCATGCTTCTAGCATTTGTTTCATCCAATTCATTTGCAGTTTTTTCTGAATCACAATTGCTCTTGGGATCAAATCTTATCTCCCCTAGTAACTGTATATTCCTGATTATTGCAGGCACATCATTAGGGTTTTGGATTCACTTAACCTCTAAACTTTCTCAACATGCCCCTAATTCGGTTAAGCAACTGAATTTTGTTCTACTTTTGGCATGTCTTACATTGGGTTCTATTCTAGCTTTAAGAGGGGTTCTTCCTAAAGCAAAAGAATGGCATCAATTCTCCGACTCAATTGCTATGGGGAATGAAGTAAATCTTGCTCTTTGTGCATCATTTGCTTTACTTTTAATGAGTTGGCCATTTTTCCTTTTCCTTCTAACTAAAGTTCATTCTATTCGCGGGCAAGCCCGTGAAAGACGTTGGGTTGGTTTGCTTCACATCTTTTTTCATACACTTATTTTTTCTTGGCTTTCAGGGATAAGTATCCTATATCACCTTCCAAATATTTCCAGTTTGACTTCAGCAATGTGGATATCTCTTACACTGCAAATTCCCCTTGCGGTTGCTGGATTACTTGGTGCCCTGTTACCGATGGCCGGTCTAGATGCTCGTCCAAGACCGGAGGCATGGGGTTTCTTTTTGGTAATGGTAATAGCGAGTCTTTTCTTTACCATAAGAGAGCCTTTGACGGCAACTCTCGCACCAGGTTTGTTTGTTTCAATGACATCATTGCCTTTGTTGGCCACTCATTTTGAAAAGCATCCATTTCTCTCAATTGATAGAAGAGTAATCGAATCTTTTTCACTTCACACACTTTCTGTCTTGGTTTTATGCGGATTAAATATTGGAATGGGTGGATCAACTGTTGGTTTCATTATAGCGATGGTCGCATTAATTATGGTTCCAGCGACTGCACTAATCTTTACAAAAATCAATCTCAATTTATCAAAATTTGGTGAAGAAGAATAAGGTAGCAAAACCATCATTTTCCGGTTATTTACTACTGCAACGGTTATAGCACCGACAGTGCGCCTGCATCTCAGTTGCCTGCTTTTTGGAGGTGGCTAGATGGGATGCGAAATGAAAGATGACAGTAAGTCTGCCGTAAAGCGACAGAAGAGAATTAGTCCATTGGCTAAAGCGAATAGGGATGCGTTTAGAGCCGCAAAAGCTAGAGCGGATAATACGACACAGAAAATCGAAGAAACGAAAGAACTTCGAAATAGATTCAGAGAAATCCATGAGCGTGCTCTTGACAGTCAAGTCGAGCAAGGCCCGTTAGTCCCAGTTGATGCTCAATTAGAAGTGGAAGAAGATGATTGGGTGTACCAAACAGTAGATGAAGAGACTTTGAGAGACCTTTCTCACAGGGTAGTTTTGCAAACAAGTGCAGGTAAGAGAAAGGTGTTGTTTGAGACAAAAAATCTTGACGAAGCGATGGATTGTGCAACAAGAATAGTCGAATTTAGTGATGGCTGTGTATTGGTAGAAACCATTGATCCTTGAATCAATTCCCAATTCGTCGCGTTCATATAGGCGAGGCAGGTCGGGCGTTTTACATGGCAGTCAAGAAAGACAAGAAGTCCAAGGGGCCAAACATCCAGCAAGCAGCTGGTTTGATTCGCTACTTTGACGAAGAGTCTGATGAGGCTTGGCAAATTAGTAAAGGCATGATTTACACAGTGTGTATCGTATTCTCAGTTTTTGTATATATTGCGAACCAACCTTCACAGTGGGATAATACTTGGATGTGGATGTGGGACAACCTGTTTGGTTGATTCTCATCCGATCTCATTCAGACTCTGTCAAATCAACGAACGGTATGTCTTCGTTCGATTCAATTTCTATACCTGTAAGTAGGTCATCAGCAGTCACATCACTGGTGGATGTGGCAACTTCAACTGGGGTGATACGTTCAATTTCGTCAGGCAATTCTTCGTGAATGAGGATTTGTTCTTCTATAATTTCTTCATCAATATCAATTGTAGTTTCCAACAATAGTTCGTCGGCTTCTTGGAATGGTGTTCGGGTAACTTCTGTGGTGGGGTCGGCTTCAATCAAAGCAGATTCTGCCCTTGCCAATGCTCTTTCAAATCCAGCAGCGTTGTTATCGTGAAGTGCATTACGTGAAATTTCAATCTGCCTTCTTGCCTCTTCTACATGGCTTTCTGCTTCATCAACATTCCAATTCTTGAAGTCGGCTTCTGCAAATTCATCAAACTTTGCCTCTAAACCCTCAAGCCTTTGAACATATTTGTGTGCTTCTTCATTCATTTGTTCCCTAGCATATTTGACCAACTCCTCCCATGCTTCTTGATGTTCTCTTCCAGATGCCTTTGTCGCCCTCTTCCACATTATTCCAAAAGCAGGCTCCCAAGGATTTCTTCCTAGTGACGCTTGCAAATCAAAGACAAATCTAGATCTTCTATCAAGGGGCCCTTCAATTATCAACTCATTAAGAAAACACGAATCAAATAATCCAAATCCCCAATATGAACGACTCCTAATTTCAATTCGCATTGTAGAATCTTTAACCACCATTATCCATTTTTGTTGATCAAACCCGGGGTGTTGTACCAATTTTGGCGGTTCATGAGCCCCAAAACATCGTAATATTGAATCCGCAACATCACCCAAAAAGAGAGTAGGTGTATTTTCTGGCCAGTTCATGTGACGTAGTCTGTTGTCAGAATCTATCTTCATTTCGGGCTTCCCGCGTTTAACTTGGCACCAAAGATGGCTTTGAGTAGCGTTAATTCCAACCACAGAAACCTCTTCCACTCTTCTCCCTCGTTATATTCGGATGACTCATTAAGCATCATTGTTGCTTCTCTGTGATGATGTTTTTTCGTGATTAATTAACCTAATTTAATTTGGAATTCTAATGTTATTGAATCGTAAGGCTGAATAAAAGGTACGCCCCGTAGGGTGTTATGGCGAAGAAGTCGGGGTCAGCCAAGAAGAGGTCTGAGGCAGCTAAGAAGGCAGCAGCAACGCGTAAGAAAAACGCTGCAGCTAAAGCGAAAGCAGAAGCAGAAGCAGAGGCAGCCGCTAAGAAAAAGATTGCAGCAGCAAAAAGAGCCGCTACAATCGCTGCTAAGAAGGAAGCCGCAGAGGCTGCTGAGAAAGCAGCAAAACGCGCCGCAGCCGCTAAGAAAGCAGCAGCCACGCGTGCTGCTAAGAAGAAAGCAGCAGAGGCCCAAGCTGCTGCAAAAGCCAAAGCCGCAGCCGAGAAAGCAGCTATGGAAGCCAAGAGACGCCCAGGCCTAGTCTTCGCTAGCGAACAAGCAGATCCAAATTTATCTAACAAAATGAGGGCTAGGGCAACTACTTCAACAGCAGCCTCGCATGTTGAAGCCAAATCTGAAATTTCTAAAGTTATGAATAAACCTGTGAAGTCTAGCCGAGGTGCAAAAAGCACTGCAGATAAGCGTAAAAAGGCATTTCATAAGCGTTGGATAGAGGGTGCCAGCCCATCTACTGCTGAAGAATATGGTTGGGCCAGAGAATTTCTTAATTCCTGAGCAACACCTTCATTGACCATGTGCTTTCGTTGTATATTATGCCTAGGCGCAAGTACGGTCGCTTACGTAAGACTGTTGAATTGCCTCAACATGATAACTGTTCTAGGTGTCGTTCTGGAAAGTTTTGTCCCATTCCAGGACATATAGGAAACGAAGTGAGGCCGGAGAAAGAATGGAAGGGGCCCACTAAAGTAAATCGCAGGGCTGGAAAGAAAAACAAGTGAATTATTTTAATCAATATCACTGAAAATATCAGTTTCTTGTGCTCTACGATAGACTTCTCTAAGAGTTTGATCTGTAATATCTAGATATATTCTAGTGGTGCTAATATCAGCATGCCCCATTAATCTCTGAATACTAACTATATCCGCCCCCCTCTCAAGTAAGCCTGTGGCGAAATTGTGTCTCAGTGTGTGAGGGGAAAGCCTGCTTCTCGGGATTTCAGCTTCGTCAGCAAGTTTATCCATCATCTTCTGCACATTTCTTTGGGTTAGTCTATGTCCTCGACTATTAATGAATAGAGCCTCATCTTCCTTAGAATTTCGAGATTTTTTGTGTAGCATCCATTTCTCAATCACATCTTTACTTCTCATTGTAAAGAGTACTTTCCTGTCCTTATTTCCCTTACCTGACCATACAGTAGCAGAGAAATCATTCAAATCAACATCAGACAAATTCAATGCACATAGTTCTCCCACTCTCAGGCCAGTTTCTAGTAAGACCACAACTATGACTTCAGCAAGAGGGTTTTCTGATTGCCTGCAAATTTTAAGTAAATTATTCAATTCTTGGTTAGTTAATGTACGGGGAAGGCGCTTACTCTTTTGTGGCCTTACAACCCAATCTGGCACCGAATGTCCAATCCATTTCAAAAGGTGCGATATGGCGGCTAACCTTGCGTTAATTGTAGCAGGCTTCAAGTGTGAAATTGATTGTAACCAAATGTCAAGCCTACCATTGTTAGGATCAAGGTACCCAACGGATTCAATCATGGTCATCTCTTCAGCATCCTTATTGGTCAAATTTTCTTCATAAGGTAACAGTGTAGTTAGTAATTGTCTTGCAGCGATATAATAGGATCTAGATGTATGACTACTTTTCTTTTCAGCCTTCAACTGCTGCTCATAACACGCAAGAATTGGTAATTCTTTGAGTCGAACAAGTCTAGTTGGTAATGTGAAACCATGCCCAATAATTTCGTCGCTAAAACGCTCTAGATACTGCCTTTGGCTAGAGTCAGCCCAAGGCTGTCCATTTTCATCTTTTTCTGGTAACATTTCACTCTCTCTTCGTCGTTAGCGCCACGATGTGACGCCCTTCCCATCCCCTTGCAGGGAGCCGAGGTTACGCTAGTGTGACTATCAATGCTTCGTGAGTAGAGGGGTATTATCCGTCCAACATACTCGGGTTAGCGAAATGCCGTTTAGAAAAAATCACTACTAAATTCCATAGTGGATGGATTGACATTTTCTTCATTGAGGGCTTGAGTTAGCCAAGGCTCAAGTTGGCGGTGTATTTTGTCAATTTCACCATAGCAAATGATTTCGTCCCCTCTCCTCAGAGTAAAAGTCCGCCTTGGTTTCCAAATATGGCTTCCTTCACGTGCTATTGCGAAAACCACCTGTTCATTGATTTCCGTGAAAACGTCACCAATTTGTTTTCCATTTAGCACGGGATGTCGATCAATGGAAACGCTGACAACCCCGTGGTCTGGCCTACTACGCAGTAATTGATCAATATCTGTTGTACTAAATCCTTGATTAGCAATACAATGTTCAATGATTGCTCCTGCAACATTCACTCCAGAAGCGGCTTCAATTCCTTCAAGCCCCGGTGATGAATTAACCTCTAGCACCAGCGGCCCTCTATCACTTTCCAATAAATCAACACCAGCAACATCGAGATTTAACAACCGTGCAGCACGAGTGGCAACCCTACCGTATTCCTCTGGCAAATCTATTTTTTCTACTCGGCCATTTAGGTGGAAATTAGAACGGAATTCATTTCCTCGAGAAATTCTTCTCATAGCAGCCACAACCTTCCCCCCAACTACTAACACACGTACATCTCGGCCATGACTTTCAGCGATGTATTCCTGAACTAGGACGTGATGCCCTTCTGATAGTAATTTGTAAGTCAACTCTCTTGCTCTATCTTCAGAATTAACTAGAAACACACCACTACCTTGTGTTCCTTCTGTAACTTTAATCACGATTGGCATTCCACCTACTTGATTCAAAGCCCTCTCAACATCTTGCCATGTCCGAACATAACAAGTAGTTGGTACGGGTATTCTGTTTTTTGTTAGAAGTTGTGTGGCATGTAATTTGTCTCTACTTCGGCTAATCCCATCACCACTATTAGCAACATAAATTCCCAATCTCTCAAATTGTCTGATTAAAGCAACTCCGTGGTGAGTTATTGAATATCCAATTCGAGGAATAACTGCATCTACTTCAACAGGCCATCCTGAATTGAGAATTCGAGGTTTATCATTGCCTACAGTAATACTCAGTCGCATAGGATCTAGAACTTCAACGTAGCAATCACGCTTCTCAGCTTCTTCAACTAGTCGTCTAGTACTGTACAAACGCGGCCCTCGAGAAAGTATAGCCAAACGTACAGACATGGAGCGGCCGTGACACCAACCATTTTTGAGTGCTGTGGATTTAATTCCCACCCCCAATCTTAATTTTTCTGTGTTTTTTCAACATATATTCAATATTCACTGTTGATTTGAACAAATCTCAATTTGCGGCGCGTTCATAATCAAACCCGCACTGCCACTTTCATGCAAGCAGGCCCATCAGGACCCCCCAGTGCAGGCCCTTCCGGGCCGCCTGCCTCAGGACCTTCTGGCCCACCGTCAGGACCTTCTGGCCCACCATCAGGACCTTCTGGCCCACCATCAGGACCTTCTGGCCCACCATCAGGACCTTCTGGCCCACCTACAGTAAAGGGGCCACCTTCAAGTAGAGTAAAGGGCCCTCCAAAAAAGTCGCTGGCTACTCCCTTTTCTGATAAATCAGATATGAACGAGGGCGCTTTTGATAACCTCGCAGAACAAAATGTAGTTCGTCAGAAAGAACTAGATCGTCGAGAAAAAGCAGCAGAATTGAAGTCGTTGAAAAACAATAAGAGAAACAATGTGATTCTAGTGCTTCTATTTATGGTGGTATTTGGTGTGGCTGCTCTTTGGCCAATTACTTACGGCGATGTGTCAAACAATCCACATGAATTTAGTACTGAACAGAATATCATAGATCGCAATAACCCAGAACATCCTGCTGCTTGGGATAAAGACGATAGGGGCTTGATGGAATCTAAGATATGGGATGGAAATAGTGAATTTTCAGGCTCATTCCAGCGTGATTTGATTCTTCCCGGCCTCCCATTGGATGTCGATGGAGTTACCACCATTCCAGTAGAAGTTAGGCTGGTTAGTTATCGCCTTGATGGTTCAGATACTGGTTTTAGAATTGCCCTATTCACTTCAACTTGTGATGAAATGATGGGTAAATCAATGGACACTTTATCAGATCGTTATCGCTATTCATCGGTCACTCCTATGTTGATTGGTACAGAAGTGACCGTTGAGTTTGAAGTTCCTCCTGGGAGGTATTGCCTTGTTTTTGCATATGAAACTCCACCATCAACTCCTGGCTTCCGAGCGACCATAGATGCAGAAGTTACTGCACATTGGAATCAACCAATCTTTGCCCCTTTGTCAGGGATAATGGGATTGCTAGCAATTTTCGCATCTATTGGGGCTCACAAGGCAGGTAAGGCTTGGAAAGCAGTTGCTCAACCAGATAAGCCAGATCGCCAGACGACTGAGGATGAGGTGCTTGAGCAGGCCGAAGAAGAACGAGGGGCAATGTCTGAATCAAGTGACGCCGAAGTTGAAGCGCCGACTGAAGAAGCACCAACTGAAGAAGCGCCAACTGAAGAAGCACCAACTGAAGAAGCACCAACTGAAGAAGCACCAACTGAAGAAGCACCAACTGAAGA
>PBPH01000018.1 GCA_002725475.1 Methanobacteriota archaeon
AATATGGCTCGCTAACTAGAGTTGTTTCATCCTGTTCAACAATAACTCCCAATGCTGAGACAATGAAGGTTTCATCTGTGTTTTCGTATAACATTGATTCAAACATTGAGGGCCTCATATTTTCCATTTCAAGACGCGCTCCTTCCATAGATGACATGTCCCCGTTGAACTCATCCATTGGTTGTGTGAATGTCCATACAGTTTCCCCTATTGATTCAGCAGTTAGGCGCCCATAATATGCCGAACGGTCTTCACTATCTTGTTCTAAGACAGTGTTAATTGTAAGTCCTGCATCATTGGTCATGCTCATATTATATTGGTCAGGATAATCGCTTTCATTCCAAGGGCCCCAATATCTTAATTCGATTCCAATATCAAGGAGGTGTGAATTATAGAGAGTAGTTTTTACATCCCATAGTTCTTCAAAAACCACAGATTCAGGTTCCGAGGATTCCCCTTCTTCGTCCTCCTCTTCATCAGGATTCCATTCCATATCTATATGGCCGAAAGTTGCATTTCTCAACCATTGTCCAAATTCTCCTAGGGTTTCTCCTGTAGCATTCCAAACAGGATCTTGTAAGGAATCGAAAATATCATTGATTACATCTTCAGGCAAGGTGTTGAAATTATCTAAAACATCATTGACATAGGATGAGGAGGAACTAGACTCCATGTTTGAAGTCCATGCCTGGCCCTCACTAGTCTCCAATAGATACTCGTACTGCCAGATGATTTGGTCAGGGATGTCGTCTCCATTCGTGTCAATAATATCTGTCTCACCTAATTCTTCAGCCATTTCAATCCAGCGAACAAGTAAAACTTGTACTGGAGTCATATTAGTTAAATCTCCATCAACTAATGGCATCATCCAGGCTTCTAATGCATCAATAATAGCATCTGGATGTCCAGATACAGTTAGTAAGGCAAAATTATGGACTATCGTTTGAATCGCTTCGGCTTCTTTTGTACTATTTGCCAAATCATCCATTGCCTGCTTAAAAGAAACCCATTCGTTACTGCCAATTAGTGCGTTGTAAGCGGCTTCAAAATCACCAGTCCCCTCAAATCGGGTATAATTTTCTATTGCGTCAAATGTTTGGATATAATCCACTACATCACCAAAATCATCTAATGTTCTAGGAATTGGAAATTCGCCAGCATAGAGCATTAGTCCAGTGATAAATGACATTCCAGCATTTACATCATCAGAATCGAAGAATTCCATCAAAGCGGTTAGGAAATTTGCTCCTGCAGACATGTTGTATTGGTTATGTCCAGCATCAATCATAGCATCCCATAATTGCTGGCTTCCTCCCATCCCTTGCCCTTCAGTTGCTACTGCAACGAATGTGGACCAATTACCATTAGCTTCGACAATAGTCTCCAATGAATCGATTTCGCCTTTGATTTCTAGGCAAGGGTTTGCCGAATCCCATGCATGATCGATTGCTTGGAGTACAGTCTCAAATTCACCTCGTAAAAGTTGAGGTAATTGGGTTGGGTCATCAGTAGCCACTAAGTTTCCATCTTCAGCAATTACCCTAGCTCCATAAGTCCCCCCAACGGAGTTACTTGGAACTGTATAAATCCCATCCCAAGTCATGGTATTACTATCGTTTTCGTGAGGTCCGGCTTGGAGCAACACGATTGTATCAATGACAACACCTGGTCCAGATAGAGCAGTATTGGTAATCAAATCAATAGGGTCAATATCTGGATATTTGATGATGTCAGCAGTAACTAGTGTGGAACTAGTATGTCCTCTTGTTAGTGCCATTATTTCCACGTCTGAACCGACGCTAACAATTTTGGTTGTAACATATCCATCGATGCTCAACGTAGTAGTATTTCCATTCAAAGTGGTAGTATCATTTGGTGCCGGGATTTGTGCAATTGTTGGTGATAGTGACATCCCCGCCATCAAGAACACAATGAGTATGCTCACTCTCTTCATGTGCGCGCGCGAGATAACGCTGTTTTATTATCTAATGCTATATATTATCATGACAAACAATCTACTTCAAGACCGAAACTCCGAATATTAATTTTCCATTATCATTCATTAATGAACCACAGTTTTGATCATCAAAATTTACTTCATTCCATGTTCCCGATTTTGTTGAAAACGAAGTACTGGGTAGGCCAGCGGCCTCAAACCAGATTCCCATGGGGGATATTATTGGGCCATTAGAATCAACAACCTCCCAAGATTTTGATGCGATTATCTCTTCGTTGTTAGAGAGACACCAAGGAATAACATTACTAACTTCTCCACCCAAATCAATTTTTTCTCGAATCCCTTCAATTCCAGTTGGTGAATTGTTTGTCTGAGGTGTGCCTGTAATTATTTCCCAATTACTGGGGTGTTGAATAATAATTGGTATTGAGGGTTCTTTGTAAGTCGAAGTCAAATTTATCTCATGTTCAGTCAATGAACTGCATAAACTGTCTGGAAGACATCCACGAGAGTTCTGTATATTTTCATCTAATTGCTCTATAATTATCCAAGGTCCTGTACGACTCAGATAATTTCCATTATCTGTAACGAAGGATGAATCGTACCTCCCTTCAGGTTGCCATTTTGGTGGGTCATGAGCAATTACTAATTCCCAATGTTCTGAAATATCTCCTGCATCCCAATCTACCGAAAGCCACTCCCTTACAATCATGTCATTGCCCATATCCTCACGAAGATACACGATATTAAGTTCAGCTTCAATCCTTCCTAATCTATCTGCATCGTCAATCAGTTCAGTAAGGTTCACATTACCACTAATTTGTAATCCGGTTGGAGTGTTTGCACAGTCTGTACAACCTTCACTAATAACAGAAATAGAATCCATATTTATTGTGGCGATTGCTCCACGGTCGTAATCCTGTAATCCTAGGGAGTCCATCGCTGCTCTAGTTGTGAGAGTCATAGTTCCGGTGATATTCGAGATTTCTAGGTCGGTTTTAGTTTCATTTTTCTCTTCAACAACCAACGTCATAGTTGATAGCAAAACAGTTGCAAGAACCAACCACTCCACAATGGATACAACCCGCTGCCTATTGCTATCCACATTATTGCGAATCGGCAGTTATTGATGGTGTTAACCCTAGAAATCAATTATTCTAGTAGAGTTTTCCTATCGTGTAATTTCACGTCCAATAATTAACCTCTGAATTTCAGAAGCGCCCTCGTAAATCTGCATAACCTTGGCAGCGCGCATTAACCTTGCAACAGGATATTCTTCGGTGTATCCATATCCTCCGAAAATCTGAACCGCTTCAATTGTAGCCTCTGTAGCCATATCTGCTGCAAATCTCTTTGCATGTGCGGCGGCTTCAGTATTTGGCAGATTATTATCTGCAAGCCATGCAGATTTCCAAACCAATAATCTAGCCGCTTCGATATTTGTCTTCATGTCAGCGAGTTTAGACATTATCATTTGATGTGCTAAAATGGGTTTGCCAAATGTTTCTCTTTCTTGAGCATACGCGAGTGCATGCTCATATGCAGCACGTGCAACTCCAACAGCATGAGCGGCAACACTCGGCCTTGATAGGTCGAAAGCAACCATGGCATTGAACCAACCATTCCCCTCTTTGCCACCTACGAGGTTCTCTACAGGGACTTTCACATCCTCAAAAATTACAGCTCTAGTGTCGGAGCAGCGCTGACCCATGACATCTTCTTTTTTGCCAATTGTCACTCCATCCCAACTAGATTCTACAATGAAACCAGACATCCCTTTGTAACCAGCTTCCTTGTCAGTGTATGCAAGTACAAAGAACCAATCAGCATAACCCGCACCAGTAATGAACATCTTAGTGCCATTAAGGAGGTAATGATCTCCATTCAATACAGCATTTGTTTTGATTCCTTGAACATCGCTACCAGCAACCGGTTCGGTAACACAATACGAGCAAAGAGCGCCATCGTTTACTAGCATTCCAAGGTATTTCTGCTTCTGTTCATCAGTCCCTCCAGTAATTATAGGGGCTCCAGTCAATCCGTTAGCATAAGCTGCAGTTGCAAAACCAGGATCACCCCATGCTAATTCTTCCTGAACCAATACTTCGGCCATTACCCCCATACCCATGCCGCCGCATGATTCAGGGACATGCAGGTTAGTTAGGCCTGTTTCGTGAGCCAACCTAATGGCCTCTCGAGGATATTCACGGTTATTGTCCCAATGTTCAGCATTTGGACGCAGTTCAGTTTCTGCAAATTCGTGAGCAAGGTCTCGCAACATTTCCTCCTCTTCACTCAGCGCGAAGTCGACCATAGTGGGGCGAGCGGCTGTTTCGCCTTTACCATTCGCCTTGGATAATCCTGTCAAATCGCCCCGTATAGGAGTGCTAAGAAAATCAGATAACATCCAATTAGAATGCAACCTTCTTGCCTATTAAATTTGAAATCAGTCCACATAAACACTAGTGCCAGAGCCGTACAGAAGAGTGTTGAAGGCATTATTAGTTGATTGAATAGTGACTGATTTGTTAATTCAATGGGATTAACCATTGCTGCAATCCCAACAGAAAGCAATGGGTCGGTTATGTTTGAGCCAATTAATGTCCCAACAGCAACCCCTGTACTTCTTCTAGCTGCAAGAATTGCAACAGCCAATTCTGGCACTGATGTCCCAATAGCAGATAACGTGGTTCCAACAACAGCAGAAGGAACTCCCAATTCTATTGCAATTCCAGCAGCCGAATCAACCACTCTAGCGGAGGCAAACATAGCCAAAGCAAGGCCTGCAATCAACATCACAAGGTATGAGGCTCCAGTCCAATTAAGTTCCATTCCAGACTCTGAACGAATTTCCTCAATGACTTCAAATTCCTCATTTCGAATTTCTTCTCTATGTTGTATCAAATAAGTCATGTATAGTACATAAATTAGACATAGAAGGCCACCTTCTAATCGATTTAAATCACCATCAACAAGAATTAGCATTGAGAGTAAGAGCACAGCTAGAAACATCATTGCACCATCTCTCTGAATCCAAGCGGGTTTCACTTTCATGGGCCTGATAATTACAACAATTCCTAAAATTAGAGTAATTTGAACCAAAATCGATCCGTAGATGTTACCCAAGGCAAAATCAGTTGCGCAATCAGTAGCTCCAACTTGACAAGGATTGAGATAGGCTTCCCATGCTGCTTGTGAAGAGATGAGGATTTCTGGAAGAGAGGTGCCCAACGAGACAATTGTTAATCCAATGATGACTTCAGCAATCCCTGCTCTTCTAGCAATTCCTTTAGCCCCCTCAACGAAGAAATCCGCAGAGGTAATTAATAGTCCAATTGCTAGAATAAGTAGAAAGGCACTTACCGCAATTCCTGAAAGGCTTGTATCTTCAGCAGTAATTGTTTGAACTCCCATCATGGCTAGGAAAAGTGAAGCGATAACGAGAACTTGATTCCACATAAATAGACTTAGAATACCTCTAACTTTCGTTTTTTTAGCGATTTTTGTAGTTGGAACAGAATCCCCCTCAATCTCTTCTATTGGGCCATCTTCCTCATCGTCCGACATACTCTGACCCGTTCAGCGCTCTAACCTCTAATTCATGACGGTTCCGATGTCCTAGATCACTATCAGAACAGATTTTCTAGATGAGAAACCACTAATTCCACATCTGGAATAGTGTGATCTTCAAGTGTTGGTGAAAAAGGGACTGGAGTATCTAATGCACCAAGTACAACTGGTGATGATTCTAAATGATAGAATGCCTCTTCTTGAATACGGCTACTAATTGTATGCCCAAATCCACCGCTGTATTGAGCCTCTTGGAGAACAATGAATCTCCCGGTTTTTTTTACAGAATTAACACATGTTTCAGTATCAAATGGCAATATTGTACGCAAATCAATGATTTCAATTTGCTTATTTTTAGTAGCGAGAATTTCTGCAGCTTTCAATGCTACATGAACCATGGCTCCATAGGTAATTATTGTTGCATCATCCCCACCACGAATTACCTCGGCCTTACCTATTTTGTAGCATCCGCTTCCGGAATCAAGATGTTTCTGAACGGAGTCTTTGTCTAAAATTTGGTTGATATTGTCCCCCCATCCAGTTAGTCCTCCTCTAAGGCCATACATTCCAATGTGTTCCAAGAACAGTACGGGGTCAGGAATTGATGATGCTTCAACAAGAAGATCGTATGCGTCCTGAGGTGTGGAAGGAAATACAATTACTAAACCAGGGTCATTAGCGAACCAAGATTCAATCATGTTTGCGTGAAATGGTCCTGAACGAGTCTTTCCTCCTAGTGGTATCCTAACTACTAGTGGAACTTCTGCCCCCCATCGCCAACGCAATTGTGCTGCATTGTTGATTAGTGGGTTCATGGCCAATGCTGCAAATCCACCAAACTGAATTTCTGCCACCGGACGCAGCCCGCCTAGGGACGCGCCAGTAGCAGCGTGTACAATTATTGCCTCTGAAAGGGGCATGTCAAGAAGCAAGTCAGCATGGCCTTTGGCTTTCAATGACATATTCAATCCAAAAGCACCAGCAATTTCCATATCTTCCCCCATGAATATCGTTCTGTTACCCCACCTTTCTGCTATAGCAACCATCGCTTGTTGTATGGCTCTACTGAATGTAGATGCGTTTGTTTCAGATGAGAATTCTATTGCTAATTTCCCAGAGGGGACAATAGGGGCTTCTTCAATCATCTTTGTCTCTCCAGACAATCTAGACAGTTGGTTTTCATGGGAGTCTGCATCGTGTAGGCTAGTTACTCCAGCAGTTACTGTACTTCCCATTGGCCAATCCATATTGTCAAGGTCTGAGCGAGCGGAATCGATGAGGTCTTTCTCCTCCTTCTCTATTCGTACCAAATCTTCCTCTTCGACACCTAATTGCTTCAGTAGTGTGCGATGGTTGGGGATAGGGTCTTTATCTTCCCAATAAGATAGAAGGTCACGATTCACATATCCCGGTGGGTTTCCACTATTTGCTCCGAGATATAGGTCATCATGGTGGTGAGCATGCCCGCATCCCCTCATGGTTTCTACATGAATCAATGTTGGACCACCCCCAGTAAGGGCAAATTCTCTGGCAGCAGCAGTGCTAGCATAGAATGCAGCT
>PBPH01000019.1 GCA_002725475.1 Methanobacteriota archaeon
AGTTGATGAGGCTCTAGACATCCTATTAGATCACAAGGAACAACTACTCATTGTAAAGGACGAATTTGGCGGTACTACAGGGATAATTACAATCGAGGACATAATTGAGACTCTTCTGGGTAGGGAAATTGTTGATGAATCTGATCAAGAGGGAATAGCTGAAGGAATGGTAGCAGAGGATATGCGTGAATTCGCAAAACAAAAAATAGATGAAGTAGAAAAAACAGATTAATCATCGTTTCCTTCTTCTTCAGATCCAAGCCATCCCTTGTCTTTTAGCCAATCACCTGAAGATTCTAATCTACCGAAGAATCCAGTACTATCATCATCAGTTGAACGTGTATGGCTGACCATATATGCAAAGAACATAGAATCCCATAGCCCCTGACGAGTTTCATGTCTAATTTTTGCAACAACCCAATCAGATAGGGGTATGCAAAGTACGGCGGCGCCTATACCAAGATTGACGGAATTAAGTCCACCACTTTTACCCAATCCTGCTGAAAGAATCAATCCTAGTCCTGTTAAAATGAAAAGTACAGTCAAGGATTTGAATGTTTGATGAAGGAATATCGGAGGATTTCCTTTATGATTAACGTACTTAGTTAATGATGCATAATTGCCAACAGTCCTGCGAGTCATTATTGGCATACCAATCATATTGAACAGCATGATAGCAATAGATACGATCCAAAGATAAGTGAAGTCACCATCGATAAATAGATAGGTTCCAAATAATCCTACGAATGCCCCATATGTCACTATGAAATCAACCAGACTACGTGCAAATCTAGCAGGTTTTTTAGCCAGTTGATATTCATCTGGTAGAGTTTTAACAACGCGCTCCTTCACCTCGAACTCATCAAGTTCATCAACCACCTTCTGCTTCTTTTTCGAACGTGCAGAAGGACGTTGCTTCTTCACCTTCTTCTCTGGTTTGGGCTTGGCTTTTTTCTCAGGTTTTTTTGTACCTTCGTCTTGTAATTGTCCAGCTTTTTCTAGTAGTCCCATATTATCACTCAACCATATATCTCACTCATTTGTATGAAAAGTTGGAAATCATCAGTAGCCATGAATTCAGATAGTTTATCATCAGGGATGGTACCTAATTCTTGATTTACCATCTTGAAGAATTTCTTCCTATTTGTGTTGCTAGTTCCACTGGGGTCGGCTCCAACTTTTTCAAAGAGTTTGAAATTTTTTGAATTAATGAAATCGTTAATGAACGATTCAGGCATATCGCCCAATAAATTATTGACTACATTAAAGAATTCTGCGAAGTTATCAACATCATCATCATCATCATCAATTTCATCCTCCTCTACATTAGAATCGAATTCATCAAGTGCGCTGGGTTCCAAATCTCCAGAAATAACCGCTTTCAAAATTTTTCTTTCTTCAACCATTGGTTTCAGTAATTTACCAAACTTAGCTATGGCTGATTGGTTCTTTTTAGCCTTAGCCGCATCGAATTTCTTCTTCAAAGGACGCATTTCATTTTCAAGTGAATCTAATCTTTCTTGTAATTCTCCGCCATCATCTTCTGCGTCATCATGTTCATCATCTTCTTCAACAACAGAAATCAACTCAACTACTGGAGCAGTATCCCTGACCGATTCTTTCTCAGCCTTTCGCATTACGATAATTTCACGATCTAAATCATGACCAAATCTATCGGCATATCTTTCAAGTAAACTACCAACATCATCATTTCCTAATCTGTCTATATGACCATACATTTGTTGAAGTGACTTATCTGTCCTGTTAGACCACAATTCAGAATAATTTGACATGTCTTCCTCATCAACAATATCATCAACGACTTCAATATCATCTACGATAATTTCATCTTCTTCGGATGTATTGGATTCAGATTGTAGGGGTTCAGATGGCAACATAGGAGGTGGAGGTAATGATGGTTCAGGTTCTGATGGCAATGTAGGCGGAGGTGGCAAATCAGCTAGGTCTGGGGGGGGTGGTAAATCGCCTGGCGGAGGGGGCAATGGTAGCGCCCCCGGTGGTGGTGGCAAGTCGCTCTTCTTCTTCTTGCGGAACGCCATGGTGTCACCCTAACGATGTATGGTGACCATCAATCTGTCTTTAATATTGGCTTAGGGCGTAATTAGCCAAAGTAATCAATTGTTGGCATTAAACTGGCTTAGCCCAGCCCTTTAGAGTAAGAAATGTATCTAGGTTGGCATTTGCATTAATCGTATCACCAGAAGCAAATTCTAATTCATTTTCACCTAATCTAACTATGCATCGTTCGACAGTAATCTCTAATTCACGAATTTTATCATCATACCTAGGTATTGCCTCAGTTAATGCATCAAAAGGATTGGGGCCATCAGGATGCAAACGATTTAGTGGGAATGTAGTGACTTGTAATCCACATTTGCCATTCAAACTAGTAGGCCATCTAATTTGCCTTTTGACATCTACGGTCACAGCGTCATCCGTTTCACCTGCACTACCAAGAATAATTGATTTATCACCCTTAACTAACTCAACGAATATCGCATCATTTTTTCCTAATCCTTTGAAATTCCCATTTATTACATTAGTTCTACGTTGCGGGTGCTGTAGTGACTCTGCTATAGCAGACATTCTATCGATAGAACAAGATTTAACTTTGCTATCCAATGAAGTTGATCTTTCTTTGATGATAGAACACAATTCGCGCGCCATCATTTTACCTTCTTTACCGCCTTCATTTACGATGTCAAGTTTAGAAATTATAGATTCTGTACCTTGTTCAATTCGTTGTTTCCAACCAAATGAATCATCATTTTTCATTAACGCACTTACTTCAACACCGATTCCGCGAATGTAACTAACGAGTTCTCTTCTAGATGAACTATCCAGGCCAAGATATGAAGGGTCACGATAATGCAAATGGAATCCCCTGTGGCCTGAAAATGTGATGTGTAAATATTGTTCTTTAAAACCAAATTCAGGTTGGAGGAAATCTTCCCATAATTTCCAGGTTTGTAATTGTATAATTTCAAGCATTTCTGGAAAATTATAAGGATCTACGTGTTCTAAATGGTCACCATCTAAATCAAAAATTAAGTCTGCACCTTTCCAATCTTTATCTTTCATCTTCCATTCATTTGGCTTAGCATAATATGCAGTAGAATAGAAACAGCTTTTGGGCATTTTTTTAGACAAAAATTGATGGAAATGTTTTGGGTTATCAAAACTGATATGCCTATCATATTTGCCAGGTGTCCATTGTTCGAACATGCATTCCCTAGATGATAATCTTGGAGGGGTCCAAATTTGAGATAATTTTGACGAAGTGTACCAATTACCGAACCTATAAGCAGCTCTAGCCCAACTAGTCTCGACCATGCGTCTCATGTACCCTAAACGGCGACTACACTTGAACGGCGCGCTAATCCATAGTAAGTCCAGGGACTGATTTACCATCTGAAGAAGAGTTGGCGCCAGAAACACTTTGGTAACATTCATGGCATGCATACTTAGAATCGATTGGAATTGACTGGCCAAATGTTAATCTCTCGCCACAGTAGTCACAAATTGGGCCAATTTCGCCTTGATGGATTCCTAGTCTTGACACGTCAGGCATGTTATCACAATTTAACCGGGGCGATTGTAGTCTTTGATTATGTCTATGATTTTGTTTAACAGTTGTTCAGTAACATTCACAAATATGTCATACGACGAAGTGGCATGCATGATACACCCCGAGTCGTTAAAGTGGGTCATTCACCAGATCCTGATGATGCTTTTATGTTCCATGCCTTAACTACAGGAATAATAGAAACTCCGGGATTTATGTTCGAACATGTCCTTTTAGATATCGAGACTTTGAATGAAAAGGCTATGAATGGTGAATATGAAGTCAGTGCCGTTAGTATCCACGCATTTCCCGAAATTTCTGATAAATATACATTGATGAATTGTGGGGCTAGTATGGGTGAAGGGTACGGCCCTATGCTAGTTGCTATTGAGGACATATCATTGGAAGAGGCGTGCAATAAACCGATAGCAATCCCTGGTGAAAAAACCTCTGCACACCTAGCTTTGAGGTTAGCATGTGGGGATGTTCAAACTGTAATAGTACCATTTGACGAAATAATGCCTAGAATACAAAGTGGTGAGTTTAGTAGTGGTGTAATAATTCACGAAGGTCAATTAACATGGGAATCCAATGGTATGAATCTATTACTTGATTTGGGGATTTGGTGGAACGAAAAGACAGGGGGCTTGCCACTACCTTTGGGTGGCAATGTTGTAAGAAATGATCTTGGTGACGATTTGTGTGGTCAGATTACTGAATGGGTAAAGCAGAGTATTGAAATAGCTATTTCAAACCCAGATGAGGCATTAGATTTTGCACGCCAGTGGGGGAGGGGTATTGATGAAGAAACAAATTCTAAATTCGTACAGATGTATGTTAATGAAAGGACTATCGATTACAAGGAAGATGGGCGTAAAAGCATAGTAAAATTCCTTACTGAAGGAAAGAGAATAGGTATGATTAATCAGAATTTCAATCCTAGTAATATTAAATTCATAGGTGAATAATATGGAAGATAACAAACCAACATCAAGCGAATTTGATTCAGTAGATCCGGCTCCACCAAGTAATGAAAAATCCATAAATAAATTACAGAATATTCTTTGTGACGAATCTGAAAGGATGTTCTTGAGAATGCGTGCCCTATTTTCACTAAGGAATATCGGAGGTGATGAAGCAATCGATGGCCTAGCAGCAGGTTTCTCAAGTTCATCTGCGTTGTTAAAACATGAAATCGCATATGTACTTGGCCAAATGCAGGATCCGTATTCAGTAGATGCACTAATTGATCGCCTATCTGATTTAGACGAGGATGTCATGGTTAGGCATGAAGCAGCAGAAGCACTGGGGGCTATTGGTGATTTACGCTCCATGTCTGTATTGGAGGAATTCATTGATGATGAATCAATTGTAGTTTCAGAATCATGCGAAGTTGCAATCGATTTACTAAATTGGGTAAATAGCAACAGGCTAGATTATTCGTAAATATGATGCAATATATAGCGAACTTCTTTTGAGAACTTCCCCCTCCGTTAGGAGGATGAAGGGCAGGCTTGTGCTATTCATTAGCGCGCTAATCGCTATTTTATTCAGTTCATACTCTAACCTTGTAATGACTCCAGTTAATGCTGATGCAACTGAAAACTACCCACTTAGTACTGTTATTACTAATCCATATTCACTTGAAGGTTCTTCATCCATTTCATATTCTAATGATGGCAATATGGTTGCCATTGCATTTTATCAAAGTGTTGCCATTTTTGAAACAACACATCGTACCTTCATTAAAGAGATAAATATCGGCAATACGGTACTTCATGTTACCTTTTCAGATGATGATTCAATACTATTTGTTGGCTTGGAAAGCCCATATATGAGTACTCTTGCAATGTCATTGTTTAACACCGATAGTTGGGAACGAATAGGTGTAAATGAAGATGGTAAAGAAGTTACAGATATTAGTGTATTACCTAATTCAGAAATTTTCGCATCTCCTAACGAAGGTTTTGGAATAAATGAATATACATTTTCAGATTCCTCAAATGAAATATTTTCATATAACGGCGAACATTCTGATGCTGTTACGTGTTTAGATCACACTCCCGATGGTCAGTATATTATCACGGGTGGTGTTG
>PBPH01000020.1 GCA_002725475.1 Methanobacteriota archaeon
GTGCAGTTTGAGAAGGACGCTCCGGAGTCGTCCGGAGGGGCGGCGGCGGACCCATTTGGATTGGACGAGAATACGAGACTCGCATTACAACAGGCTGCGGATTCAGTCATATTTGACGATACATTGGGTTACAGTTACCCCTGGCAAAACGAACCAGCCAGCGATATCTGGAATGAATCCCCTTTTCGAGATATAGCAGTCCCTGAAAATTTTACATTTCTTTCATTCATCAATTATTCTGATGTTGGAATACTAATCAACAATAATAGTGAAGATAGCAAAACGATAGGTTACGCCTTTGTGGCTGCGCGTAATATATCCCCCAATCGTATTTTTTTGTTTGACAATGATAGTACTCCCGTGGGTGAAACAATTAATCCAAATCAATTTGATACCTATTTTGCTGATCCATTGAGGGAAATGATTTCTAATAGAAATCTAACCACTGAATTAAACTATCTTGTAACAACAAAAGGTGTGCCACTTAGAATAAATGGCCCGGGAAATGGGGCGGCATCTTTTGATTCAGAGATTAGCCTGATTAATGGGGCTTACAACTCTACAATTCATCAAAATTGGTGGGCTACCCATACCTATGGGCCCGGTGCGGGTGAAGAGATGAAGAGATTCTCACGCCAAGAAGAGGGTTTCTATCTGGTTACTAGACTGACTGGATATACTGTAGATACCGCTTTAGGCTTGATTGAAAAGGCGAATAACTCATTTGGACAGCGTGGAATAGGAGTACTTGATTTAGCAACCAACGGATACCAATCTTGGAATGACATGCTTCACAGAACCAATACAACGATGAACGGAACAATGGGTCTCCCTATACTCTTCAACCAGAATTCGACCTTTGTTACCAATCAGAGTAATGTAATGTTCTACGCCTCTTGGGGTTCTAACGATGGCTCATGGAATGAAAATTGGTTGCCAAACTCTGGGTTCGACACATCAAGCAACTCATGGGCAACAGGGGCAAAATATTGGGTTGCAAATAATCCACCACTTTCTAGTAATGAAAGTTTCGAGTGGGTTAGACAAACAGCAGTGAAGAAAAATGGTAACGGTGCAATGGAGGGCCGCCTAGTACCAGAAACTTGTTCTGTGACCGAAGCCAATTCCACAAGTGGTTTGTTAGCAGAATATTTTGACAACTCTGGAGTGACTTACAACTCTAGTTTGATGCCCGATTTATCTGGAAGGATTCCAGACTATTGGCGTTCCGAACAGAACATCAATCATCCCAATACTGGTGGAGCTTGGTATGGTCTTGATACCAGCAAATTCAGTGATTATTGGTCTAGCCGTCACAGTGGAGTGATTTCAATTCCAGATAGTGGTAATTGGACATTTTATCTAAACAGTGATGATGGTTCAAAATTGTGGATTGATGATGTAGAAATTATCAGCAATGTAGGGGTTCATGGAATGAGGGAAATTTCCGCCACGACCTCATTAACTGCTGGCCAACATAAGATTAGGACAGAATTCTTTGAACATGGTGGATGGGCAGGATTAATTCTTTCATGGCAGGGACCCAACCAAAGTAAACAGGTAATCCCGAGTTCCGCATTCACTAGGGGGATGGCAGATTCAGTAACCGCTAATTTAACTCACCATTGGGCATTTGATGAAGGTTCAGGAACTACTATTGAGGATTCAATTGGGTCTTCAAATCTGACACTGTTCAACAGTAACAACGGTTCAGGGTGGCAGCAGTGCCTCTTTGGAAATTGCTACCATTTCGATGGCAATGACGATTATGCCAAAATAGATGTAAGTGATTGGGGTGGTAATTTTTCAGTTTCTTTGTGGGCAAATACAGGGAATGCAAATCAAAATCGTTATTCTTCAGTATTCACTGTAAATGATGTTGCAGGAGATCCAGAATCGTTCCAAATTATGACTAGTGGCTCAAACCCTGGTGATTGGGAAATATATCACAATGTCTCATATTCATTTGGGGCGATTCAAGAGAATGTATGGACTCATCTTGCAGTGTCCTATGAAAATAATATTTTGAGACAATATCTCAATGGCAATCTCGTTCAAACTACAACTGTCCCTAGTGGTAGTATAGATAGCATCGAATTATACAAAGTTGGTGTAAATAGGGGAGGGAATGCTAATTTTGAAGGATTAATTGATGATATTAAAATTTGGAATCGAACATTGCTTGATTCTGAAATTGCCGAAATAAATGCAGCAGCAGCAGTCACTTGCCCTAGTTATAGCAATGCGGGAAGTGGCGAAACCTCAGTTGAACAAACGTATGATTTCAGTGACGATTTGAAAGACCATGCTTGGATAATTTATGGCCATGGAATGAAAGATGGTTGGATATCTGGTAATTATAGAATCGAGGTCTCATCTTTTCATGACAATGGAACTTTACTTGATACAAATACAAGTTCAAATCAAAGTTTGTCATCATCTTGGAATTCCATCACTATGCGTTTTAGGCCACATGAAAATGCATCATCATTTAAGGTAAAGATGGTCGCTTCACTAGATTCCACAACTAGAAACGGTTCGATTTACTTCGATACAATGAATTTAAGAGCAATTAGGCCTCATTTTGATTGGATTGATGGTAGCATTGCCGAGACAGCTGTTAGTACAGGAGGTAGAACATTCACTTGGGGCGCCTCTTACGGTCAGAGTTTGGTTGCGGACCTGCTAGAAGATGGGGTTTCAGGAGTCAAAGGATACGTATACGAGCCTTACCTTACAGCCGTAGGGTATCCAGATATTCTATTGCCATATTATGCAAATGGTTACAATTTCGCTGAAGTAAATTATGCAGCCAACCCCATGATTTCATGGATGGGGACAGTGATCGGTGATCCTAAGATGGCCCCATATGCAAACATACTTCACGATATTGAATTAAAGGCAGTAAAAACCGACGGCATGTTGTCGATTGGAGTGAATGGTAGCCTTGACATTCTTGTACAGAATCTTGCTCCAGGAATTGCGAATGGCTCGATTGAAGTTCGAGATAGAAATGGGAACAGTGTATTAGCCAATGTGTCACTTCAGATGCCTGGTGGAAATGATCCTGGTTCTCGTAGAATAATTTCTGTGAATTTGACGCCCACAAGAGTTGGTTTCAACGAGTATGTCATTCGTTACACTGCAAGTGATTGGTTGAATCCTGAAAGAGTTGTTGAGAACAACATTATAATACTCAATATTCAGGTAAACGAAGGGCCTGAGATTGAAGGATTAGTTTGTACATCATGGACGGCTCATAGGGGTGAAACAGTAGGTTGCACGACAACTGTAAATGATGATTTTGGAGTTACAGAAGCACGTCTAGGTTGGAGAATTAACGCCAGCGGAGACAACTGGTCTTTCGTCAATTCAACTAGTTTGGATTCCATAAATTGGTATTCTAGTCTTAAAATACCGACAAATATTGATTTGGGTGTTTTGGATTTAATTTCCGAAGTTCGAGATGCGCAAAATCAAGTGGCTCTATTTGAGATGAATGGGGCGATGACAATTACGAATGCCCCCCATACATGGTTCGGGGTGCATGTGGCGGGAATCGATCCTGAGAATTGGAATGGCGTAATGCCTTTGCTGGACAATGTTGCTGGGGAAGTTACCCGCAACAGTGACATCACATTGAAGGCTTGCGTGGTGGATGCCGACCACGACCCTCAAAATGAACTCCCCATGATTATTACCAATAATGGAAATGTTTCAGAGGTTCAACCAACTGAAAGCCAATTTTCAGATGTCTTTTGCTACCAAGCAATTTGGAGGATGGAGTGGGGGAGTTCAACAAAGAATACGACCGTATTCCTTTATGATGCAACAGGAAATCTATTCACGACAAGATTAATTCCAGTTCGCGATGAACCTTTCAAGATTGATATGGAATTAACAGATTTAAATGGAGTTGCCCAAACTTTAGCCCGTGGAACAGGTGAAAGAATTGTAATTTCAATTACTGATGAAGACGATTTATTATCAAACTACGAATACCAATTGAAAGTTAACTGGCCGGGCCATTCTGAGCAAATTATCGAAGGTCAAATTGAAGCAGATGGGTCGTTTAGATACAACTCAACTGCCACCCTAGTTCCGCCTTCATCGGGTTTGGAGTTTGGCGAATTGGAAGTTGAAATCATAATCACAGATGTTGCTAGTTTCGGACTCACCCAAGTCAAACATATGAATTGGTCGATGCATCTACAACCACCTTCGGTTTTTGAAATTGGATTTTGTGATGGGAATCTAAATCAGCTAACAAGAGGTGAAGACGTACGTGGTTGGGTAATGATTGATGTCAATAGGCTTGTAAATGGTGTTTCATTTAATTTAGCCCAATCTGGAAATATCAAACAGATGGAATCCAATCAATTAGATTGGGATAATTGCCAATTTCCTGATTCTGAAGATTACCATTGGGGATTTACGCTAAACGCAGACAATAGTTTTACTGCAGGTAATGCAACGTTACAAGTCGTAGTTCTAGATATTGATGGATTGAGGGGGGTTGGTGATTTTGAAATTGAAATTGCCTTTGGCCTTCCAAGGGTTATCAATCAATCGGGAGATGTTCATGAAGGTGAATTTGGTGACCTTGAAGCGTATTTAGTTGATTCAGATGGCCATCAGGGAACCTTCTGTACATTTATCATCATAGATTCTAATGGCACCACAGTCATGGAATCAGATGGCCCCTTGCCTAATAATGGCGTATTCTCAACAAGATGGATGCCCCCAACATTCGGCGCACCATTTGCATCTACAATAGGATGTACGGATGCCCAGGGAAATCAAATTGCACATACTCGTGAAGAGATATATCCAATCCCCTCATCAACATCAAATGATGCCAATAACACCGACGTATTGAATGAAGATCCTACGAGCAATAGCAAGATTTCAAAACTAATGGTCGCAATTCTCTTAGCAGTGTTTTTGATTACAATCATTGTGACTAGCCTCTTGGTCTTACTAAAAAATTCTAATCAAAATGAATATGGAGATATGTCAGAAAAATTGGATCAAAGTAGCGAATGGTCTGCCCCCAGTGATTCAAGAGTAGAAGGGGAGCAAAATTTAGCATTTGCAGAAATGGCTATGGGAGAACTTGATGAGGTTTCAACTAATGAGTATGACATGTCAGATGTGGAAGAGATATTGCAGGACGAGGAAGAAATTGACATTGCACTTGACGATGAAGTAAATTCAGATGGGGCGATGGCGATTGAATTTTCCGACGACACGTCATTAGATGAAACAAATGAAAGTTGATTAGAAATCAGAAATAATTCCCCAAAGGATTGAATTGGGGGCGCACCTCGGATAGCCATGGCAGTAGGATATGTTCTCATCAATGTTAAACCAGGCTCTGAAATGGCTGTGTATGAAATTGTAAAAGAATTGGAAATGGTGGAAGACGCAACGCTACTATTCGGCGACTATGATTTAATCGTGAAAATGAATGCTGAGTCAATGGGTAGCATCGCAGCTGCTGTGGTTGAAAATGTCAGATCAATAGATGGAGTTCTTGACACAAAAACACTTGCCGGCGCAGAGTTGTGAATTGCAAATGGACCATTTTTCAATTCCAGAAATAATACCAACCATAATTTACATTCCTTTGTTATTATTTAATCTCAGATTCTATTAAGACAACATTTTTTGGAAAACGATTGACCAAAAGCCTGTTGTTAATTCACGTTCGAAATGTTGCATTGAAGCGCTAATGTGGTGCAGTACAACGTTTAGCCGAGAAAATCTTTAAATACTCTCTGTACAGGGATGGCGGCCAAGGAGGTTATCCGAAATGAGCAAGAAATACTTCGTCCTAATGGAGGGCGGAAAAGATACTAGCCAAGTATTCGCGAGTAAGCAACCTAGGGGCGCAGCCCTGAAGGCCGCAAGTCGCGGAGTGAAAGACATAAGCCTACGTGAGCGCGGTACCAAGCGCGTGCACGTGTTCGAAGGTCGTAGGGACCATGTTGCAAAACCTGCAAATGGTCCATCGTGGCTACCTGACAAAGTCTGGAAGGCAAACGTCAAGAAGTTACGAGTAGATCATCTCGACTGATGTCTAATCTTGATTGAAAAACAAGTAATGCGAACACGATTCAAGTGGGCCCCTTAGGGGGCCCACTAGGGTCATTATTTTCTAAGACCTATTTTCTTTGCAACCCATGCTATTGGGTCGTAATATTCGGTGACTATCCGTTCTTTTAATGGAATGATTGCATTGTCAGTAATTTTAATTCCAGCAGGGCAAACTTCTGTACAACAGTGTGTGATGTTACAATATCCAATCCCAAATTCTTCTTTTATTTGTGCAAGTCTATCGCTTGTATCCATTGGGTGCATTTCCAAATTAGCTAAACGTACAAAGAAGCGCGGCCCAGCAAATTCATCGAATAATTGGTGTTCCCTAATCACGTGGCAAGTATTGATGCAGAGCATACATTCTATGCAAGAACGGAATTCTTGGGGCCTGTCAGCTTCATGTTGTTGAAACACCCAGTCTTTCTCTTCTGGGCCTTTGAGAGGTGGAATTTTCATATTCAATTCATATGCCCATGAAATATCTGAAACCAAATCCTTGGTTAATGGAAATGATTTCATTGGTTTGACTACTACTGGCTCTCCCGGAGGTGTTTCAACTTCAATATCTGACATTCTAGTCATGCACATCAAGCGAGATTTACCATTCACCTCGGCAGAGCAAGAGCCACATTTACCTGCCTTGCAATTCCATCGACAAGAAAGTTCAGGTGCGTGTTCCGCCTGAATTTCATGTATGACGTCCAGTACAACCATTCCCTCATCCATTTCTACAGTATAGTCAACCATCTCACCGCAAGCCACACCATTTTCATCAGGCTCTCCACGGAAAACTCGGAAGGTGACGTCTTTGCCCATTTATTCATCCTCCTGATGTAGGTCACTTTCATCAAGCAATCCCCTCAATTCCATAGACATTGGTGGATAACTACGATGGTCAAGTTTCATCGAACCATCTTCGTCCATCCAAATTACACTGTTGACTTTCCCCCAATGTGAATAATCTGGTGCAGGGAAATCTTCTCTAGTATGCCCCCCCCTACTTTCTTCTCTAGCTAGGGCTGCAATAGTACACATTCTACTAATATCAACCATGGCGTTTATTTCGAGTGCTTGATGCCAGCCGGGATTGTAGATCTTACCCCCTCCCGGAGATGATAATTTTCCACGAGATGAAATTTCATCTAAATCTGACAAAGCCTCTTCTAGTAGGGTTTTGGAACGAATAATGCCGACTTTGTTTTGCATCATTTCTCTAAGGTCGGCCACAATCTTAGCTGGATTTTCACCATTTTCTCTTTCTAGTGGTGCTAGCGTTTCAGAGACCACTTGATCTATTTCTGTTTGGTCGATTTCTTCCCAATCATCCATCTGAAGCGCGACCTTAGCAGCAAATTCACCGGCTCTTTTACCAAAGCAAACAAGATCGGAAAGGGAATTGCCCCCTAGCCTATTTGCTCCATGGAGCCCGGTGGCGGCTTCTCCTGCTGCATATAATCTAGGAACCGTAGATTCTTGTGTCTCTGGTTCAACTTTGACACCACCCATGACATAGTGAGCTGTTGGCCCAACCTCCATGGGTTCTTTTGTAATATCAACGCCTGCTAATTCCATGAATTGATGATACATGCCAGGTAATTTCTTCTTCACTTGTTCCTCATCTCTCCATGAAATATCTAGGTAGGCGCCACCGTGTTCACTCGCTCTTCCAGCATCTCTCTCAGAATTAATTGCCTTAGCAACGACATCTCGAGTTAGCAGCTCGGGGGGCCTTCGCTTTGTGGCCAATTTACCATCAATTACCTCATTAACCCATTCGCGAGCTTCTTCTTCAGTGTCGGCAAATTCTGGTTTGTACATTTCGGGAATATAGTTGAACATGAATCGTTTTCCTTCAGAATTACTCAACATACCCCCTTCTCCTCGGACACCTTCAGTAACGAGAATTCCTTTGACGGAAGGTGGCCAAATCATTCCCGTGGGATGAAATTGTACGAACTCCATATCCCCCATCTCTGCTCCAGCCCAATAAGCAAGTGCGTGTCCTTCTCCAGTATATTCCCAAGAACCAGAACATACTGCCCAACATCGAGTAATTCCACCAGTGGCTAGAATAATTGTTTTCGCCTTGAAAACATGAAGTGTTCCATCAGCACGATTGTAGGCAAAACAACCGGAAGCCTTGCCATTTGTTATGAAAATCTGTCTAACGGTGTATTCCATGAAGACTTCCATCCCACTATGTATCCCTCTTTCTTGTAAAGTACGAATCATTTCAAGTCCTGTTGCATCACCAATATGTGCCAGACGTGGGTAAGTGTGTCCACCGAAGTTCCTCTGATTGGTCAAACCATCAGGGGTACGATCAAAAATTGCACCCCACTGTTCTAATTCTCTAATTCTATCAGGTGATTCTTTGGCATGAATTTCTGCCATTCTCCAATCATTTAGATACTTACCACCTTTCATTGTATCACGGAAATGAGTTTCCCAAGAATCTCTGGGGTCCTTGTTACCTAACGCTGCAGCGGCACCCCCCTCAGCCATTACTGTGTGAGCCTTGCCTAGCATTGACTTGCAAACAACTGCAACGCTGGCTCCTTCACGGGTGGCTTCTATTGCGGCTCTTAGCCCAGCACCGCCAGCACCTATCACTACCACATCATATTCATGATTGGTTACTTCAGACATCATAACCCACCCCA
>PBPH01000021.1 GCA_002725475.1 Methanobacteriota archaeon
AGAGGAGGACTCAGAGGAGGAAGAGGAGGACTCAGACGATGAAGAGGACGAATCAGAGGAGGACCCAGAGGATGACGAGGAGGACTCAGACGATGAAGATGACGAATCAGAGGATGACTCAGATGATGACGGGGGCGACTCAGAGGTTGAAGAAGACGAATCGGACGATGACGAGGAGGAGGATTCGGATGACGATGAGTCTGATGATGATTCCACTGATTCTAAGAAAAGTGATGAGCCTGCCGAATGGCAGCGATTCCTAATGAGGCATTATGAAAATGTATTTCCTATTGCATATGTAATTGTCTCAATATTTATCGGTGCCTGGGTAGTAAATGGGGCAATAGGGCCAGTAGATGGAACAGATGGCCCAGTTGCATTTGATGGCGAAAGCACAGTTTGGGTAGGCGGAATTACTCAGGTTAATCCCGGGGATATTTATGAATGTGACAAGGATTTCCAGATGTCCAAGTGTAGCAATTCATTAACTCCCTTTGCTGGCGATAATGGCGCAAATTCTATGCCAAAGGGCTTTTATTGGGATGGATTAATGTTTATTGTAATTGGATTTTTGTGTATGGCTGGAATAGCTTATCTACAATTCCAAACTAAGAATTGGCGTACAACTCACCGTAAGAGAAAGTCTTCCGAAAATGATGATGGGGACTCAGATGATGACGAGGACTCAGATGACGATGATGACTCTGATGATGATGACGATGATGACGAGGACTCAGATGACGATGATGACTCTGATGATGATGACGATGATGACTCTGATGATGATGACGATGATGACGATGATGATGATAAAGACGATGAAGAAATTGACGTTGGTTCCCATGTTGGAATAGATCACGATGGTGATGAATGGTATGGTGTAATTGTCAAATTCGATGAGGATGATGACGAAGTATTGGTCAAATCAGATGATGATGATGAAGAGTACTGGGTTCCATTTGATGCACTCTTCGTGGATTGATTTTATGACTGACAGGCTTGATGAATTTTCTAATTTAGAATGTTGTCCGGATTGTGGCGCACTTTCCAAAATCGGCGCGTTGCGTTGTCAGGAATGCGGTCTTTTTCACTATAATTTACAAGAATTGCCTGAACGAGACCCCCCGCCTGTAGAAAATATCGAAATAGAAAAACCAGATTTAGACCCCTCATTATACAGCCTTAATCCTCTTGCTCAGTTACCTGAAACTTCAGACGATGATATGCCAGACCCTACAATTAATTGGTTTGATTCAAGTACTGATTTTTCCATTGAAGAAAAATCTGAAAAATCTCCGGAGGTGGACTCATGACAGATTCACTTCATATTAACCAACACCCTGGAATTAAACCACCAAGTTTTGAATGTAAAATTATAAATTCCGAAATTATTGATAATCAATGTTGGGTAGAATTCGATCAAACATACTACTACCCGTCTGGTGGTGGGCAACCCGCTGATCATGGCTCAATAAATGGGGAGAGTGGTAATTTCCATATTTCCGATGTTAGAAAGCGAACTGAGATCAAACATTTATTGTCTGGAGATGAATTAAATTCCAATTCATTAGTGAATCAATCTTTCATCGCTAATATAGATCATGAACGAAGAAATCAATTGTGCCGTATGCACACAGCACAGCACCTTATTTCTGCCACAGCCGATGAGTTATATGGTGCCCGGACCGTTGGCAACCAAATTAACACTGAAAAAACTCGAATTGATTTGGGTATGGAATCCAGAGATGCCTTCTCAAAAGACGAGCTGCAATCTGCAGTTAACTCATATATTGACTCTTCAATTGATGTTTCAATGTCATTTAGGGACAGAGTTGAACTGCTTGAAGACCCGCTAGTTCGAGTTAATATGGATCTGTTGCCAAAGAATATCGATAACTTACGAGTAATTACAATTGAAGGCATTGACATTTGTCCATGCGCTGGCACCCATGTTGGTAATACAAATGAAATTGGGCATATAGAAATTAGTAAAGTCAAGTCCAAAGGTGCAGGTAAATTAAGAGTTGAATATCATTTATTGAATTAATGGCATTAGTATTATCGAGAATGCTAATATGAATTTTCATGCGATGGGCCCGGGCGGAATTGAACCGCCGATCTTCGCCATGTCAAGGCGACGTCATAGCCCCTAGACCACGAGCCCTTGGTATGGTTGGCGTTATCCGATTATTTTTGAAATCTTACCAGTGCAACCATCTACAGAGCAAACGCCAGCAACCCTAGTTCGACCGTTGCTCATCTTGATGAGTTTCCCGTCCTTGATTAGTCCGTAGTTCTTGCACTTGAGGCAAATGCCTTGATAGTCCGCCATTGCAACCAACCATAGCAACCGTTACTCAAATATGAATGCTCCGCGTGATTAAGCTGAATCGTGAAATGGAATTCAATTACATGAACAAATAATTTTGATACCAATCACCCCTAGCCTCGGAGCATCAAATTTGGAATTCTTTGAAATATTGATTGTAAATTATTACTATAAATGTGACACTGCGAGCATGTTACACTAATTATTGGAAATGTTATTGTTTGATCAATGACTGATAATCCGGGTTATCCGCCCAATAGTACCTATGTTATTCACTATGATTCTTACTTTCAATAATCAACGACGCAAAATCGAGCATCAGCAACAATATTGAATAAATATAATAAGGGTTTTTGTAATTACTTATACTGTTTTATCATTATAACAATTTTCCATTACACATTGTCTTAACAAATGGTGTCTGGCCCGAAGTCAAGCACCAACCATCAATGTTCTCACCCCAGAGAACATTTAGTGAGGATGGGGCGCCCACAGAGATTGTGCCCAATCCCTCTTTGGCCTCTAAAATTGATGAAGCACTATTTCTTGTGACTCCCACCAATGCTTCAATAGGAGATACGCCACACCTATGAACTGCTAAACTACCTGCGAATGGCAAACTTAGGCTATGGCAATTGGGATTGAAATCAGATGCTAATGACCAAGCCCAATCATTTTCGATGCATTCAGTAAATGGTGGCCAATGATCTGAACCAAGAACATAAGGGGTGCCTGGTAAGAAACCCTGGATGACACCCGCTTTGTTACAATTATCTCTGGCTTCTGATGATGACCATGCAGCATGGTCTGCTGTAACTACTCCCAATTCAGAAGCTAGTTGAGCCCCACCACTATCTGAAAACTCATCTACATGCAATCTTATATTCAATCCAGCATCTTTGGCTGATTTACAAATTCTCTCGGTTTCCTCTATGTCGAACCAACCTTCCTCACAGAACACATCCGCATATTGGGCAACCCCCTGTTCTACAACTGCAGGTAATTGTTCAGAAACTAATTCATCCACATATTCTGTTCTTGTTTTCCCATTGGGAATTGAATGGGCACCTAACCATGTATGACTAATTTTCATTCCAGAGTAGCCGTCTAATTGATTGGATACTTCAAGTAGTTTCAGTTCATCTTCTGTTGTTAATCCATAACCACTTTTTGATTCTAAATATGTCGTACCATTTTGTTGTGCAATTCTGACTCTCCTTGCGCCTTCAGCAAATAGCACATCTGCGCTTGAAAATCTAGTTTCCCTTACAGTATGTGATATCCCACCACCCATTTCTGAAATTTGTCTGTAAGTATAGCCTTGTTGTCTCAAGGCTATTTCATTCGAGCGATCTCCAGACCAAATTAGGTGTGTGTGAGCATCAACTAGCCCGGGAACAACTGCTCTACCTGCCAAATCCCAAACTTGTAAATCGCCATCTTGAACCATAGTTGGTTTTGACGAACTCAAAATAATGTTAGATGAAAATTCAGAATGTAGTTCTTCTGAATCGTCAATTTTCAAAATATTATTTTCGTCAGCTAAAATCCCCAATCCTGAAGGGTGTGCAATTTGCTCTAAATCTGACATTTGAGCCCCTACAATGGGGCCTTCGGTGCCTTTGGGGTCCATGTGGGCAATGGGGCCGGCGTTCAACATCAGGTACCGCACAATACGCCCGAGGGGGCATTAGACTTGAAATCATGTGGCTTACCCGCCTTATTCGGGGATTGTATGGCGGGGGGTGGAATTCTAGGAATAGAATCAACTGCACACACACTTTCTATTGGTTCAGTAAATGGGAAAGGCGAGCCGACGCCTTCGCATTCAGCATTCTTTAGACCTGATGAGGGGGGCATACACCCAAGAGAAGCTGCAGACCACCATGCAAGGAAGGCTGGAGGACTTGTCAAACAAATACTCGAATCCGGAATAGATCCTACAGATGTTGATGCCATTGCATTCAGCCAAGGACCTGGCCTAGGCCCCTGCCTACGTGTTGGGGCAAGTGTTGCAAGAGCATTGGGTAGCAAGTGGAAAGTACCAATTGTTGGTGTTAATCATTGTGTAGCGCACATCGAAATTGGCAGGCAACAATGTGGTATGGATGATCCCGTATTACTATATGTTTCAGGAGGCAATACCCAGGTAATTGCAAGAATGGCTGGCAGGTATAGAGTATTAGGTGAAACCTTAGACATTGGTATTGGAAATATGCTTGATAAATTCGCAAGAGAGCATGATTTGCCCTTCCCCGGCGGCCCAAAAATTGAAAAATTAGCCAATGAATGGCATAGTGAAAATCTTAGTGCAGACTTAGATGACTACGCTTTACCCTATGCAGTCCATGGAATGGATCTAGCATTTTCAGGAATATTTACTGCTGCTTGTCGGCTTACTCAGAGAGGTGTGCCTTTAGGTGCGGCATGTTGGAGTTTGCAAGAACATTCCTTTGCCGCATGTATTGAGGTCGCCGAGAGAGCAATGGCTCATACAGGGAAAAATGAATTACTTTTTGGTGGCGGTGTGGCATGTAATCAGAGAATCAAAGAAATGGGCAAAATTATGACTCAAGAAAGGGGCGGTGAATGCGGGGTCCCCCATCCACAATTTTGTGTGGATAATGGCTCTATGATTGCAACCCTAGGCAGATTACAACTCCTCAATTCAGGACCAACCCCCTTACTATCATCGGCCGTCAATCAAGGATTACGAACTGATGAAACAGATATTACATGGCTGTAATCTGTTAATCGCTGTTACTATCCCAGACTGTAAGTGTTATGAGGGGTGGGCGTTGGGGGTAACTCAAGAGGGTGAAAGTACTTGGCGCGAAAGAAAGCAAAGCCATTCAATCCATTCGCCCCAAATGCTCAAAAAAAGAAAACAGTGAAACCAAGTATTGCTCCAAAGAGCGAGCCAAAACCGGTTTCTTACAAGGCACCCGCTATTCCAAGCAAGCCCGCTGTTATTGAAACCTCAGCCCCTAAACCGGCAATACCAACATCTCATTTATCGCCGGAACCAGAACCGGAACCGGAACCGGTTACCAAGGAACAAGATGAGCCCACCGAATCGGACATAAAAGTTGAATCTGATGAAATAAAAATTGAAATTCAAGAGGGGCCCGCTTTGGCTTCTGGTAAAGTAAGAAGTGTTGGGTTACGAAAAATCGATGATGGGTCAGATGATGTATCAGATTCGACACCAGAATCGGATGATGAAAGAGTCCAGCGCCTAAAGCAACAAAGCAAGGCACAGGCTGCTGATTCCGGATTAATTATTGATGAAGAAGTGGTCGCCAACCCAACTCCATTACAGAAACAAACTACTGAACAAGAAATTACAGAAGTTAAGAAAACTGTAAGTGAAAAAGCATTTGAGAAACGCAAACAAATGATGGCAAAAAAGCGTAAGGCTAGAGCCTCGGCACCCCCTACAAAGAGGATACAAAAATTAAATCGACGTAAATATATGGAGTTTAAGGTCGATATTAGGGAAATAATGGAAGAGGAAAATGTGATGGATGAACATCGTGCTAATCTCTTGGGTTCTACATGGGCAAAAGGAGAAAGACAAGGGATTCAAGCTGCAATTGAATTTGTTGAAGAGAAAGTTGCCGACCAAATTATCACCGAAAATGTTGCAGAACGAATAATTAAAGTCCTAAAAGGATATAGGAAAGTGAGATGAATGAGTAAAATTGAAAATGATAAAGTAGCAATAGTACACTACCGGGGAACCTTCCCGGAAGATGAAGAAGAGTTCGATTCTAGCCATGGAGGTGATCCACTCGGATTCCTCGTTGGACATAAAAATATGATTCCTGGATTCGAGCAAGAAATGATGGGCGCAGAGGTCGGTGAAAAGAGAGAATTTACACTCTTGGCGGCTGATGCTTATGGTGAGCAACGAGATGACATGGTAGTAGAAATAGAATCTGAGCAATTTCCTGAAGAAGTGACAATCGAGTTGGGAATGACTCTGATGTCCGAGATGGGCCCATTTAGAGTGGTTGGTATCACAGACACTCATGTCAAATGTGATTTTAACCACCCTCTAGCTGGCAGGGCACTCAAATTCGAGGTTGAAGTTGTTGAAATTAGAGACGCTTCTGAAGAGGAAATAGCACATGGCCATGTCCATGGAGTTGGCGGCCACGAACATTAAATGACCGAAATGATTGATTCCGTCCCGCTCTCCGACAGTACAGGAGGGGCGTCCCATGTCTGATGATTGTGATGATTACTTTACACGTTCTGGGATTCCAATTCCCAATATCCCCAGGTGTGAATCTGAAGAATCCGGTGCGCTATCTGATCCTGGAGAGCCACCTTACACTAGGGGCATTCATCAGAGCATGTACAGGGGTAAAATATGGACAATGAGGCAATATGCTGGATTCAGTAGCGCTAATGAAACGAATAAACGTTTCAAATCATTGCTTGAAAAGGGACAATCAGGACTTTCCGTAGCATTTGATTTACCTACCCAACTTGGTCTTGATTCAGATGATCCTATGTCGCTGGGTGAAGTTGGTAAAGTTGGTGTGGCAATTGATAGTATAGAAGATATGAGAAAATTGTTTGATGGCATTAATACTTCTTCTGTATCGACTTCTATGACCATCAATGCGCCGGCTTCAATTTTGTTGGCAATGTATGTGGCTGTGGCAGAAGAAAATGGATTTGATATATCTAAAATTAGAGGTACTATACAAAATGACATCCTAAAGGAGTATATTGCTCGTGGAACATATGTTTTCCCTCCAGAGCAATCAATGAGATTGATTACTGATGTAATGTCCTGGTGCAAGAAACATACCCCTAATTGGAATACCATTAGTATTTCAGGATACCATATTAGAGAAGCTGGAGCAACTGCAATTCAGGAGTTGGCATTTACTCTATCGAATGCATTAGCTTATGTCGGAGCAGCAGTTGATTCTGGATTAGATGTGGATGATTTTGCCCCAAGATTATCATTTTTCTTCGGATGCCACAATGATTTCTTTGAAGAGATTGCTAAATTTAGAGCCGCCAGAAAGTTGTGGTTTGATTTGATGACACAACGATTTTCACCTAAAAATCCTAAATCTTCTATTTTACGATTCCATACTCAAACTGCGGGTGTGACTCTTACGGCCCAACAGCCACTGAATAACATCGTAAGGGTATCATATCAAGCACTATCCTCAGTTCTAGGGGGCACACAATCACTCCACACAAACTCATTTGATGAAGCAATTGGGCTCCCTACTGATGAGTCCTCAACAATTGCATTAAGAACCCAACAAATATTAGCAAATGAAACGGGAATCCCTAATGTTGTTGACCCAATGGGTGGGTCATGGTATGTTGAGAGATTGACTAACGAGATTTATGACCGCTCACTATCTCTGATACAGGAAATCGACAAAATGGGCGGAGCTCAGAGCGCTATTGAAGCAGGATTTCAACAAAGGCATCTACACGAGTCTGCTTGGAGCGAACAAGTTTCACAAGATAATGGAGAACAATTGATTGTTGGAATTAATACGGCTAGTGATGTTGTAGGTGATGAATATTTGAAGGGTCAGAAGGTGGATTCAACACTAAGTGAATCGCAATGTAATCAACTGACTTCACTAAGAAATAATAGAAATAATGAAAGAGTTATTGCAGCACTTGAAAATGTTCATACTGTTGCACTTGGTGATGGAAATACGATGGAGGCAATTCTTGAAGCAGTAAAGGCTGAATGTACTGTTGGTGAAATCATGGATTCCCTAAAAAATGCATTTGGCACCTGGGTTGCTCCTAGTGGATTTTGAGGTGGAAATATGGCAAGAATTCGGCTAGATCATATTGGAATCGCAGTAAATAGTTTAGATGATGGTGAAAAATTTTGGAAAATGTTGGGACTTACATCAGACGAAGATGATGAGACAAATCATGAACAAGGGGTCAATATCCGATTTCTTAAAACAAGCGATTTATCGCAACCCCCACAAATTGAGTTACTATCACCGACATCATCAGATACACCTGTTGGAAAATTTATCGAAAAACGCGGCCAAGGAGTTCAACAATTAGCTTTTGAAGTTGATGATTTACAAACAATGATTGACGAACTACTTGATTCCGGTATCCAAATGATTGACAAAACCCCTAAAGCCGGAGCTAATGGCGCCAAAATCGCTTTTGTACACCCAAAATCCACAGGCGGAGTACTAGTTGAACTATTAGAAAAATAACGGCCCCATAATTATCAACCCTTCTTCGTAACGGTCAAAAAAGGATGTCCAGTCGCGAGACTATGCACAACTACATCAACAACTTGATAGGCCAGGAAAATATCACATCTGAGACGATAAAAAATGAAGCTCTTTTCCTTCAAGAGACTCTTGAAAATCTGAGAATCAATGGGGCTATTTCAAATGATGCTTACCTAGATGCTGGATCAATTGAAGGTGGTTTAAGCGTTATTGCCAACATGATTGAATTGGGCATACCATCTGATGAAGTTCAGGAACTTCTCAGACAACTACTTGCTAGGGCAGGTAGAATTGATGAAGCACACCCCACCCTAGGACCAGCAGTAGCTGCTAGCCGCCAGTGATTTACAATGTCCGGAACTCTTCTTTCTGTACGTGATGTAAGCAAGAATTTCGGTGATGTCGAAGCTCTAAAGTCCGTAACATTAGAATTGAAAAGGGGTGATGTTGTTGGCTTGGTTGGTGGCAATGGCGCAGGTAAAACAACCCTTCTAAGGTTGCTATGTGGTTTATACAAGGCAAGCCAAGGAGGCGTTGTTTTTATCGACAAAACTGGTGAAGAACGCCCCGTTCATGAAGTCAGAAGCAATCTTGGAGTTGTTCCAGAATCAACTGGCCTATATGCTAGACTAACTGCATGGGAAAATATCAGGTACCATTCCCGATTAAACAATATTCCTGATCGTCAGGCATGGAATAGAACACTAAGATTGGCTAGAGCCTTAGAAATTGAAGATGATTTGCAGCGAGCCACTAGAGGTTTCTCACGCGGGATGCGCCAAAAAACTGCACTTATCAGGGCGCTTGCTCATGATCCAGAAGTTGTTCTTTTGGATGAACCGACTGGTGGCCTTGATGTTACATCTGCACGTAGAGTTAGGGATTTGGTAAGGAAATTAGGTGAAGAAGGTAGAACTGTAATTTACAGTACTCACAAATTGAATGAAGCGGAACAGGTATGTGATAGGATTGTAATAATCCATAATGGGACCTTGAGAGCTGATGGAAGTCCAAAGGATTTGATGGATGAAACTGAAACTTTAACACTTGAAGATGCATTTGTTTCTCTTACTCAAGATGATAGTCGTGAAGTAGATTCTCCAGAACCTGCTTCCAAGTTCCAACAATTTTGGTCTAAATTAACCACTCGTAATAAAACACCCAAAGGAGGTGATTGAGTTGCGAGATTCTGTATCTAGAATTTGGACCGTTGCTTCAAAAGAATTACTTGATTTTGTTAGAGACTGGCGAACACTCGTTGCGCTTGTACTAGTCCCGCTTCTAATCTTCCCACTATTTTTCATCGCTTTACCATTATTTCTACAGGGCGAAATGGCAGAATTAGACCAATATGAGTTACAACTTGAAATACAAATTTCTAATGATGAATTATTACCCAATTATCTAATTGAGCCTTTTAATTCATCACAACTAAATTACACATTGGTAAGCCTAGATGATAATTTAGAAAATCTTTCTGATAATAGAATTGATGGGGAGAGAATTCGAAATGGGGACCCTCACGTAATATTAAGATTGGATGAAACAAATACAAATTCTACTGAATCATGGAATTATTCAGTATTATATGATGCAACTTCAGAACTATCTTCAGAAGGCTACCATAGAGTAATGAGTATTATTCAAATTTGGGAATCAGAAATAATAAATCAAACCCTAACTGAAGCAAATTTAACTAGATCTGAAGCACTTGATCCAATTCACTGGGATGGAGATTCAGATGATGGAAATGTTGCAACATCAGGCCAATCAGCGGGTTTAGCATTGTCCATGTTCATCCCAATGATTGTAGCAATATGGACTGCATCTTCAGCAATTCAGCCATCAATTGACCTAACGGCGGGTGAGAGAGAAAGAGGGACTATGGAGGCATTACTATCCACTCCGGCAAAGAGGGTTGAATTGCTATATGGTAAGTGGGTCGCTGTAGGAGTAGTTGCAGGAACTAGTGTTCTATTCCAATTGGTTGGTTTGCTCTTCGCTGTTGCGTTTTTGATGCCACCAGATACATTTGGTATTCCTGCGCTTTCTATTTGGTCAATTGCAAGCTTATTGCTTTCTGTACTACTGTTTGCCATATTTGTCGTAGCCATCGAACTAGCTTTGTCAGTACGTGCTCATTCTGTAAAAGAAGCCGGGACAGTTTTAGGGCCATTTGTTCTTGCATTTATTATTCCAGCAATGTTTGCACAATTCGTTAATCTTGAAGGCATTGAATGGTGGTGGTTCGTAGCACCAATTTTCAATGTATGTTTGGCTATGCGTGAAGCCCTGCTGGATATTAATGATATCAGCCATGTGGCTCTTTGGCTTGGATCATCACTGATATATGCCATTCTTGCAGTAACTTGGGCCGCAAAACAATTCCATAGGGAAGATTTAGTCGAAAGCCTGTCATAATATTACTATAGTATTACCTTAGTAATACTTAAAATGGTTAGTATTGGCGCCAAATCATGCCCAAGATTAGTCTGGACATGCCGGCAGAACTACTGGATGATTTGAAAATACATGTTGGTGATGAAAAAAAATTTGTTAGTGTAGCCGATGCAATTCGAACTGCTTGTCGTAAAATGCTAGATCAATTAGATGTTATTGATTCTAGGCATGGTAGAATACGTGGTGATGAATGATGGTAAATAGAGATGAAGCTGAGAAGGCAATTAGTACTTTAATCCGATATATCGAAGGTGAAACTGCCTACTCAAGAGAAGGTTTGCTAAATACACCTCAGCGTGTAATTGATTCTTTTGATGAATTATTCTCTGGATATGGTAAAGAGCCAGGAGTAATTCTAGATGCCACTTTTAATTCTGAAGGTTACGATGGGATTGTCCTATTGCGTGATATTGAATTTCATTCTACTTGCGAGCACCACCTACAACCATTCCAGGGCCGAGCACATATTGCATATATCCCAACTGATAGAATTGTAGGTATTAGCAAACTTGCTAGAATTCTTGATATTCATGCTAGAAGGCTTCAAAACCAAGAAAGAATAACCAAATCCATTGCTGATGATTTGGAAGAGCACCTTGGTCCATTAGGGTGTGCTGTAATTCTTGAAGCGTCCCATGGATGTATGCATTGTAGGGGTGTAATGAAACAAAATTCAATTATGACAACTAGTGCAATGAGGGGAGTATTTTTCGATAAATCTACAGCTCGCACTGAACTAATGCAATTGATACGTAGCCCCTCGATTTCATGAAACACATTGGTGATAATATGGTGGATCAAACTAGGGAATTAGTCGCCCTCCCAATAGTGCCAATCATTGATGAATCCATTATCCCCGAAAAGGGCCCCAGTAATGACGACCCCCTTGAACACCAATTCCCAGTTGTAGAAATGTTCCACTCCATACAAGGAGAGGGTTACCACAGTGGAAAAGCATCAATTTTCATTAGATTCGGAGGGTGTAATTTGGCTTGTTCATGGTGCGACACAAAGTTTGACGAATGGGAAAATATGACTCTTAGAGAGATGATTCAAAATATGGAACAATGGGATTGCAATAGAATTATTCTTACGGGAGGCGAACCAGCATTACAGGATTTGAAAACACTTTCATCCGTTCTTAGGCCACTAGGTTATCTTTTAACAATTGAAACAAATGGCACAATCGTAATTGATGAAGGGTTGATGGACTGGATTTGTGTTTCACCTAAAGATCAAATGTACCCATCTGTAAAAATACGACAAATAATTGGCGATGAACTGAAGGTAGTTTGGGTTGGCCAGGATCTATCAATGTATGATGAACTAAAAAATGGATTTACATATCACTTCATTCAACCTTGTTATGATGAATCTAAAAACATAGAATGGAATGGAAATAATTTCAGAGATACCTTTGAATTGGTCAAATCTAATCCAGAATGGAGTCTTTCTCTTCAAACTCATAAATGGATGGGTGTAGATTGATGGCCAACAAAGTCGCGGTGATGGCCCTTTCTGGTGGTATGGATTCAACATCATTATTATTGCATTTGTTGGCTAATGGATATGAGGTTCATACAATATCATTTAACTATGGGCAAAAACATTTGATTGAACTTGAACGTGCAGAAAATAATTTGAAATATCTTTCAGATAATGGGGTATATGTCAAACATATTGTAATTGATTTATCATCTGCAATGTCCTCTTTTAATTCAGCATTAACAGATGAAAACATGGAAATTCCTGAAGGGCACTATGAAGAAGAACAGATGAAGATGACTGTAGTGCCTAATAGAAATGCCATTTTCTCTTCAATATTATATGGTCACGCTTTATCCATAGCAATTGAAATACAATCTAATGTAGAAATAGCATTGGGGGTTCATTCAGGGGATCATGAAATTTACCCCGATTGTAGGCCAGAATTCTACAATTCTCTAGAACACGCCTTCACGATTGGAAATTGGGATTCTGAATTAGTGTCATTCAAACTGCCATATATTAATGGGGACAAAGTTACCATTTTGAAAGATGCTGGAAATTCTATTGACAAACTAGGGCTTGATTTTGACATCATATTTTCCAATACCAATACATCATACAACCCTGATTCAAAAGGTCGTTCTGCGGGCACATCGGGTGCTGATATTGAAAGAATTTTGGCATTTCACACTCTAGGAAAGAAAGACCCTGTCCAATATGTTAAGCCCTGGGAAGAGGTTCTTTCACATGCCCTTGAAGTTGAAGCAAAGCATAACGAGGTGAAGATTTGACAACTAGAATTAGTAGATGGATAGAAACCGACACTGGACACAGAGTCCCGAATCATAAGAATAAATGCTGCCATATGCATGGTCACCGTTATAGGTGGGAAGTAGAAATTGAAGGTGATATCATAATTGATGTTGGAACATCTGATGAAGGAATGTTGATTGATTTTTCAGATGTTTCAAGAATCCTAACGGAAAGAATTCATGACATAGTGGATCACTCATTCATAGTTTATGAAGGAGATTCCGAAGCAATTGAAGCATTAAGATTACTTGGCGATGACCACCGCACAGTCGTAGTTCCTTTCATACCGACTGCTGAAAATCTAGCTAAATGGGCCTTTGAACAAGTATCACCTTACATTAAAACCGAGTATGACAATGAGTTGCGAGTAGTTGCCTTTCATGTAAGGGAGACGCCCAAATCTTGGGCAAGTTGGAAAGCCTAATCATTTTCTTGATTTGATTTTTCAATCAAAGCATCCCGTGACTGTTTCAATACCCCAAGAATTCTATGTGCTTCATCATCTAGTGGCAAACCTCTCATTATTACTCTCTTAAGAGTTTCAGCAATGCCCTGTCTTTTATGTTCCTGAACATTTACAATCTCTGCTAATTCATCACTGACTTGATTAATCATCCTCCTCAATTCAGGATCTAGCAAACGGTTAGTCTGAATTGTTCTAGGCAAACCTTCCTGATTCCCCATTTCACTATGGCATAATTGCTTGTGCATTTCATATAACATCAATGAAACAGCATGACTCAAATTTAGAATTGGGTACCCCTCCCATGTAGGGATTGTAGCAAGAATATCACATATGTGTAATTCGTTTGTTAGAAGACCAACCCCCTCACGACCGAAAACTAGAGCTACTTTGCCCTCTACATCTAATAAACGAACCCCTAATTCTTCCGGTAAAACGAAATGTCTGAATGATATCTTTTCACCATATTCTCTTTTTCCAGATGTACCAATAACGAGTGAAATATCACTCATACATGATTCCCAATCTGTGAAAATTTCAGAGTTTAGAAGCACTTTTTTGGCATGTTTTGACCTAGCATATGCCTCATCTTCAAACATAAAACCATTTTCTGAAATAATTCTCAAATCATCAAAACCAAAGTTTAGCATAGCTCTTGCAACGGCTCCGACATTGCCTTGTATTTCAGGTTCAATCAATACCACGATTAGTTGAAATGAACGTTCTGGGAGAGGGATTTTGAGATTTTTTCCCACAATCATTCCTCCCCGGATGATGGTGACCAAGCCTCAATAAATTTCTTATCAACTGATTCATAAATGAATAATATCCAACCTCCGCCGACCCTATCAGGAATGGGAATACTCCTCTTAGCAACACCATTTTCACCTAACCAAATGAAAAAATCTTCTACTATTTTTCTAGAAATATGTCTAACGTATGGAGGCTCATGCGTCCAAACAAATTCCAATTGTTGCCCGTCCAGGCACACCACCCCGATTAATCTACACGACGTTGCTTGTATCTAGTAATATATCCCGCAATCCAATTTCTCATTCTTTTGTTAACGAGTTTATCATCTTCGCCTACAAGGTCAGTGAATCTCTCAACCAACTTCTTGTTGTGATCAAAAGAATTATTGTGGGGCTGGAAACAATCTGAGAAGCCGTTTTTACTATATGGTGTAGAGAAACTATTACTTTCACAAGCTTGCTTACCACACTTTTTTTGATTCCTCTTGTAACTCATTTTATGTCCGCAATCAGTACAATCATGCATAATTTTGCATTTAGAATCGATGTCTGAATTTTCACATAATTTTCGATTTTCATCATAAACCATTACCTCGCCACAATCATTGCATTTGTGTACGGGTGGACAGTTGCAAATTGGCTCACCCTCATTCGGGCTAAACTGATCAGGATATTCCTCACATAGAGCAATCGCTCTAATCTTTATGAATGAAGGCCTAATGTTACCCATAATAAAACCTCAATATTTCCCCTCATCTAATAGAACTTGAATCCTGTCATCACCATCTACACGATCAACTATTACGTGTACTCTACGAGGTGGTTTCTGAATACCTCTTGCCCAAATTTTTTCATTTACACTTTGGTCAATCCAAATCTCTTCATCTTCCTGAACCTTCATATGTCGAGAAACAAATTTCTTGAGTACCTCGACAGCACGCTTTGCTCTCTTAGTTCTCTGGCATGACCAAGCAGCTCTTAGCGGCACAGTATAATGGCGTGTGCCATGGAATAATTTTGAGTCTGCCATTAACAATCACCTCTGTAATTTGCTTCTCCGCCATTGATGTCTCTTCTGATGGTTGGTGAAATTCCTTGATGTCCTCTGCATTACCCAAACTGGAACTCTGCGATTAGTTTTTGTAACCTTATTCAATCGCTTTTTCTTAGGCCCCGGTTTATTTCTTGCCACACAATCACCTCAAATCCTTCGAATAGTGGAATCCCTACGATTGGAATTCAGTCTTGATAATACTGCCTTCAATGTCTGATCATCAACAGGTACATTCAGGCGACCCTCGCCATGTAGATTTACTAGGTGTCTCTTTACACCCATAGCAACTTCTTCTCTAGTCAATTCAACTGTTGCCAATCTTTGACGTGCTTCTGGAGTCAATATAACTCTCATAGCCTCTGACAAAGCTGATGCTTCTTGTTTTGCTGCGGCTTCCTGCTCTTCATGCTTAAGTTGCTCATCAGCTCTAGCCTCCATTTGATTCTGAATTTCGGCACGGCGAGCAGCCCTCATGCGCTCAAGTTCAGAATCATCTGAAGACATTATTTCTGACACCTACCTCACCACTTATTCAGTATTTTGAAAGACCTGGAGCAATTTCCTCCGCCATTGGACGTACTTCATGTGCAACCTCATCTAGTAACTTATGTCCAGAGGGAGTTAAACCTCGGCCAAGTTTAACGGTTCCAGCCAAATTGGTTTTTACTTCTACTAGCCCAGCACTTTCCAATTGTTGTAATACTGTTCTAATAATATGTCTAGAACCAGCCTTTGCTCGGTTTGGACTGCTACCCCTATCACGAGAACCCCCAAACATTTGAGAAAGGTGATTGACGCCTATGGGCGCATTCATACCGACTTTACGTAGCACAGCGGCTGCACGAACCTCCCACCAATTTTCTTGCGTGGGAGGCCTCTCTCTATGGATACCTGTTTTGACATGGAGTGCCCAATCGGGCCTGGATATCTCTCCAGTCTGAACTAATCTATCTGCCAAAACCGGCATTAGCAAATTAGCTGGAACGTCGTGAAATGTCGTCATGTACAACACCTAGGCGTCCCGCCGACCGGCCCACCGTATATAACGCAATCGTCCCCCCTTAGGGGGGACAACATTCAGCAAAGCGTGATTCAGCAGTGTTACATCAAGTTGAAGCGGGAAGTTAAGTTCGGCCACCATATGCAGAAGGCGCTCGCTCGTAACCCAAATCTATTGCGAACTTTGCTGGGCCTATCTGTAACACTAATTATTGTGTTAGGGTATTCTATTTATTCTGCTTCGATAGAATCAGAATATTACCTTTATAGTACCGAAATGGATGAAGTGATCATTGAAAGTTCATTGCAAAATTATTCAGATGATAAATCAGTAGTTTGGAGTGGTTTTTCTGATGGCCACCTATCTTGGGTAAACGTCACTATTGAAGGAGCCCCTTCAGATAGCACGCTAACAATCACTAGTGGTGGTAGTAAATGGTGGAGTCATGAATTACTTGGTGACGAAAATGCTCAAAATTTCAATTGCTTGGAGCCAAACTCAAAATTTGAGATGATTAACACTTGTGATTTCGAATTTACACATTCAGTATTTGTTGATGAAGGTGGCAACTTGTCTATTCGGGGATTGTTATCTGATGAATTACCGCTCTCAGGATTGGGTACTATCAGGGCTGACAATTTAACCCAGGCAGAACAAGAGGCTGACCTAATACTTGAACGTGCTAAAAAGAATGTCACATGGAGGATAGAATTGACTAGTGATAATTCTATAGAAAGCAATACACTGACACTTCATGCAACAGTGGTTGACAATTCATTATCTGGTGTAGAGAAGTTTAAATTGAACCCATTGGTTGAGTCAATTTGGTCGCTAACTGCCCTGATTAGTTGCTTTGTAATGGTCCTGGCACTACCACTAGGAATTTACTATGCTAGCATCAAAAGAGAAAGGCGAATAGAACTACTAAGAAATGAAAATGATGAATCTGAATAAATTCTTTAGGATATATCCTAAAGACCGACTAATTCAAATAATGAGCAGAAGGTATGCCACCGAGGAACATGAGACTAGCATCGATACGGCCGACATTATTTGTTGCGATATTGATGATGACTGTTAGCCTCACAGGAATGGGTTCTTCTATCCTTTTCGAGGAGGCTGAGGCTGCAAGTGGCATTGATGTCATACCCACTGGATTTGATATGACTTATGTTAGTTCGACAGATCAAAATCAATATGCCCTGTTGTCAAGCCATGACCCAAGCAATTCGGGATTTACAAGACCGCTTGATTTGTATGTGATTGATGGAATGCGAAACGTTTCATCACAAATTGAAATAACTGTTCAAAACATTGGTTCTAGCCCATCTGGTTCATTTCAAATGAGGTTAGTAGTGTTACATAACGAATACTCTGGATTCGAAATCCTAAACACTACTTTGACTTTGAATTCAATCAACGGCGGTTCGAGCACAACTGTCAGCCATACATGGGCGCCAAAATACGGCGGCAACCACACGTTAGTCGCCACCACTCTTCACAATACTGACGATAATAATGCCAATGACATTTTTACAAGATCTCTTGCAATTGGACAATATTACTTCAACTGTGATACTTCTGGCACGGGTACTGGGTCATGGAGTTTAGCGCCGGGTTGGACTGTAGATAGCTCAATTTCTCTTTCAGGCTCATCATTCAATGTTGGTTCTGGAGGCACTAGTAGTAGTTATGGTGCTAATTGGGACCGTTCGCTAACGAGCCCTATTTTCGATTACTCAAATGCACACCAATCGCCCAACAATTACGCAAAACTTGGATTTTTCTATACTGGATCAGTTGCATCGGGGGATGGGATTCGTTTGGAATTCCGTGATACTAGCAGCAATAGTTGGGTTAATTTGGTCAACAATGGATTCTCATTCACTGCCAGCCCAGATACGAATCTTAACGATGGGGTTAGCTGGCTAATTCAAAACGAAGCAAACGGCCCCGGCACATCACCTTCACTTGATCCTGGCATGATTATCCCAACTCAAACACTACACCAGCAAACTCAGTTTAGATTCAGATTTATATCCGATAATTCAGATAATGCACAAGGATATTGGTTGGATGACATGGTAATAATCTATGAGGAAAAGGCTTGGCCAGAGGAATACAAAGTTCAAATGACTAACAATGGCCAAGATAGCCATGCTAGAAGGGGGCATTGGGCAGACCATGTTGTGACAATTCAAAACGATGGTAATATCACTGACCAATTCACCCCCTCAATTTCTGGATTGCCAAATGATTGGGATTACCAATTTGTGCATATGTCTGGCTCAACAATCCTACCTAGTATGTCACTAGAACTAGAGCCGGGAGAATCTTTGTCATTTAGAGTTCAGATTAAGCCAGGTCCTAATTCATTGGTTGGGTCTCAACAATCTACTGTTTCAATTACTTCAGATAACCACGCACCGAGTAGTGCAAGTGTTACGATAAATACGGTAGTGGATCCTGATTATATCCCCAAATGGGAAGCGGTTCCAAACACTTACTATTGCCTACCTGGAAATTCTTGTGAATTCTCTATAAATCTGAGTAATATTGGAGATGGTTCTGATACCTTTGCAATTACATCCACGCCTGTCATACAATGGGAAAATTGGACTTTTGACATTTCATTTAATCAGCCACCAACCGTCACAATTCCATCGGGCTCCAATGCTGTAGTACTTCTTCAAGCAGATATACCAATTTCCGGACTCCCTGGTCAAAAGGCATCAATTGACGTTATCGCAATTAGCCAAGCAGATAATACTGTTTCAGACACCATTCGAGTTAATCTTACGGCCTCAATGATTTCAAATTCGGGGGTTGGGGTGGCCGAACAGGACATCCCTGATGATGGTTGGTGGGTTGAACCAAACGAATCGGTAATTATTCCATTTACTGTATGGAATAATGCCACTAGTCAAGATACATTTGATTTTAACCTCGATGAAAGCAATATGAGAGGATGGAATGCTAGCCTACCTAGCTCAACCACCTTGGTTGTTCGGTCGGGTGAAACGGGTAGAATATTAGTAACACTTCATGCACCAACAAACGCCCAATCTGGAGACCCTGCCCCAATACTAATTCCCATAGTAACAAGTACAATTTCTGGCACCCCAGCAACAGCTAATCCTTTCTCTGGGATTCGAGTGACCATGATGCACGACCTAATTCTTCGCAACAATTCGAACACCAACACCATCAGCCCCGGAGAGAATACATATGTTTCATTTGAAGTTGAAAATGCCGGTAACGGCCCTGAACATGCCATTGTTGATATCACTGGCATCCCATCTACTTGGGAATACCATATCGAGGTTGATGGCGTTTTACTATCGGGGCCGATTTCCCTCTCCCCTAGTTACGAAGGCAACCATATCGTTGATTTTGAATTCGTATTCTCTGCACCAGGGGGCGAGGAGGCGAATGTTGAATTAGAAATCGACGTTTCAGTTAGACCAACTGAAGGTTTAGATCTTAATGAAGAGGATAATAGTTTCACTATTAATGCTAGAACCGATAGAATTACACGACCTGTCCTCGATATTGATAATGAGTTCCTAGAAGTAAGAACTGATTCATTATCATTGGTTACTTTAACTCTAATGAATGATGGAAATTCAGTAGACGGTTCTATGAGAATTAGAATTGTGGCAGATACAATTCTACCAGGAATCTCCTCAACCCTATCTAACGGTGGCCAGAGTTTGGGGTTGAATCAATGGTTCGACACCCCTCTACCCCCCCAACAGGAATTGTCACTTCAATGGTTGATTGAAGTAGCATCTGATGTACCAGTTGGAACAAATATTACTTTCACATTAACATTTGAAGCTAGTGATGACAATCATGGCAATTCTCAAACAATTAACCGCACAGTAATTTTATCTGTAACCTCACATAGAGAATTAATTTTCACTCACTCATTATCAGAGGCAACAACTCTAGAGCCTGAACAAAGAATGATTTTCAAGGTAAATGCAACGAGTTATTCATCATTCACAGAAGAGTTAGTGCTTGAATTCACTGGTGCAGATGTTTGGTCGGTAATTTGTGACAACCAAGAAAATTCAAATTTTGAATGGGTTAAGGTGATGCCTTCTACAAATGATCCAGATGGCAGGAGGGCTACTTGGAATTGTGAACTAACTGCACCCAAAAATTCAGAATTGACCAATCTAAATATTGTAGTAACTACTGAAAATGAAATTATGTGGGAAAGTGAAACTGATTTAATTGTCAAATCTGTAGAAGTCGAAGACGGAGGAATTTCTCTTGGATTTGGCACATCTTCTCAAGAATTATCTTTGATAATCGGTTCTGTGGGCTTACTATTCCTTATTTTCGTAGTTGGTATGATCGTTGCAATAAACAAAAAGAAGAGAGCAAGGGATGAATATGATGATGAAGAGGATGAGGCGGAAGACAACAATGTAGTAGTACAGCCAGCCCCTCAAGTCCAATATACACAAACACCCGTGCAACAAGCGCCAATCGCTCAAACACAGCCTAGTTCATTCACTGATGAACAATTCCGAGCCGCAGGCTGGACCGATGATAAAATTCAGGAATACAGGAGGCAAGAAGCTACTGAACAGGCAGAAGCAATTGCTGCACAACAAGTTGTAACAAATCAAAATGCATTCGCTGCTCAAATGCAACAACAACATTCCCAATCACAAACACAACAACCAGCACCCCAACAACAAGAAGGGCAATCACAATTAGGTAGCAATCTAGATTCGGCATTTGGCAGCCTAGGCATTTCAACAGAGTTAGAAAGTGAAGAAAAACCGACTTTAGATACCGCAACTGCGTTAGCTGCTTTCGACTCTAATCAAGAAACACCAATTTCTAATGAGGGGCAGAGTCTTCCGAAAGTAAATTGTGGTTATTGTGACCAACACCTTACATTAGATGATCAATGGATTGAGTGCCCAGATTGTGGAATTTATAGCCACTCCACCTGCAAAGAAGGAAAGGATTCCTGTGCAAGATGTGGTAGTAAAAACTGAATCATACCACATCACCTTTGATAGGTTCAGTATCAATTCCTTCTTTAGAAAATATTTCCCCATCAGGATCTATTCCCGGGCCAGTAGGCCATGATTTCTCAAATTCGCTACGGGAGAAAAGAATGAAGCCCCTTTCACCGAGATGACGTAATGCAGCTTCAGTCCTCTCTCTGGCTGGGGCTACCTTTTCATCGAAGGTAGCATCCATTAGCGATACTATCTCCTCAAATGTCCTATGTCCGTCACATAATTCCCAGAGTAGGCTATTCATATCATCTAGTGGCCTACGTAGTTCCTTAGGGGCTTTCAGAATTTTTGCCAAAATTTTCTCAAATCTCCTGAATGATTTCCTATGAATGATTACTACAAAACGGCCTGAAACCCCTGGCAAATCAGGGTGATTAAATTCGTCCCCCCTCCGCCCCCACCAAACTGGCGCCCTTACAGGATAAGAGCCGAAAAGAGAGGACTCCCGTTCATCTATCCCTGTATCTATTTTAGACAATCTATCACCTATGTTATCTGCCATGTCCAAATTAATAATGCTAACATTGAACAGATACCAATTCCTGCAATCAACCTTAGAAACTCTAATTTTTGAGTGAAATTTCTAATGTACCATGCTGATGCGCCACACAATGCGCAAATCAGCAAGAGCAAGTACCAACCTGGTGGCATATGTTAAGGGCGGGCGGCCTCATTAATGAGATGTCGGAATACCTAGAATGGTTTTGTATTGGGTACTATCGGAATTTTCAGGCTGAAACCATCAAAGGCGTAAGCATCAGCGTACGACTTGGGTGAGGTAATGGGCAAGTTGATCACCATCTTTAGGTCCATAGACGAATTTCTTTCAAATTATGCAAAATTGTTTGGAGTTGGAATAGTAAATCCATTACCTAGGCACGCGATATTTGTACTGGCATATGGCATAATTTACACATCTGCTATTTTTGCCCCCAATATAATTGGTTTCGTTGCTTTATGGATTGGCTATGTCGGAGTCCTTGCAATTGGTAGGGCTTGGGCACAAAATGAAAGTTTGAGGACTAAAATTGCCAAGAAATTACAAGATCAAGACCCTGACGGCTTGCCGGATTTACGATTTACCGCGGGATTGGCAGCAATACAGATGATCCTTATTGTACCAATGATATTACAAATATCACATTCAATCTTTGACTTATTCGATACGCCGCCCCAAACAACTTGGAAAACATGGGCCCTATTCGGTTTGGATTTGTTGTTTCGCTCATTCCTAGATTGGTCGGAAGTATATGACATACATATTTCCGGAGTTAAACTTTCAGCAATAGGGGGAAGAAATTTGGTGATGTTTATTCTTCTTTCTATTGACTTCATGATTATTCAAACAGTAATTCGAATAATTAGTATCAATAAGACTATCCAAGAAGGTGTTGCTGTAGCAGGCAAAGACCCCGAAATGGCATTTCGTTTAGGCCGTAGAGCCACCCCCAAATTATCCGAAATGGCAATGGATGAGAAAAATGATGTTAGTGTTCGGATTAAAACAATAGAGGCAATTGGCATGATTGGTGATTCAACGGGTGCGCAAACACTAATTGAATTATTAGACAATGAAAAACTGCATAATGCTTCTACAGCATCTCTAGTAATGATTGGCCATTTTGATTCGCTATTTACTGGAATAAAACATGAGAAGCCACTTGTTAGAAGAGGTTGTGTTACCGCACTTGGTAGGTTGGAAGACTCAATTGCAAACGAAATTCTAGCTGAGGCAATCAAAGATAATGACCCAGGAGTTCGAAAACATGCTTACCAAGCAATTGGTAGAATTGCTCATCCTTCAGACATCCCTCTACTTACATATGGATTAACTGATGAGGACTTCGAAGTACGTTTTACTGCATTGAAGCAATTTAGCAATTTCACTGGAGATGTCGCGATGCGCGCAGTAATTACTACTGTTAATGACAAATCAGCCGGAATACGTAGATTGGCTGTGGAAATTTTGGCCCGCTATCCAAATCCTGCTGTTGTACCCATACTTGCCAAAGCAATGGAGGATAGTGATTCAGATGTAGCATCCGCTGCAAAACGCTCGATTGATCACTTAGAATCACTAGTAAAGGGCGGAGTTGTTTGATTTTTTGACAATATTTCTTTATTTTTACAAGCACACAAGTTATGCGGATACGGCGAACACTTATCCGTAGTACTTGATGGTGGATGTTCAGGTGAATACATGGCTGACCACGGTCACGACAGTTGCCCTCACTGCGACCTTGATTTGAGCGGCAGAGAACCAGTATGCCCGAATTGCGAAGGTGGTCTTTTTGGAGTACCTCCGAAGAAAGTTGGAGTTAAGGCCAAGGCTGGAGAAATTTCATCGAAAATAGAGACTGAAGTTAAGAAGGCCGCCACAGTTGTTGGAGAAAAAGGTGGGCAAACCGTTCAAAAAATGAGTCAAGCAATAGGCGACCACATAATCCCTGCATGGTCAGCAGTTTCAAAAACCAGTAGTGATCTAGTTGAGAAAGTCAAGGACAAATCTAGTGCAAATATAACAAATGATGAGTCATCAATTGAAGAAAAAATAACTAATAATCATGATGAAAATATGTTAGACAAGGCAACTAATAGACCAAATACTAGCACGGACGGGGACGACATTATGGATGTTGAGGCCCTTCTATCGAAAGGGGAATTACTCGTTTCAGAAGGTAGAGAACAAGAAGCACTGAAGATTTTTAATTCAGTAATTGCTGAAGACCCAAGTAATGGAATGGCTTGGTTCAATAGGGGTGTTATCCACGAAATGTCTGGCCAAGTTGATGAAGCGGCCAAGGCATTCAAAGTTTGTATCGATATGCAACCGGACCATGGACCAGCTGCCGCTAATCTAGCAGTACTTCTTGACAGAAGAGGTGATCCCGAAGCCGCACATTATGCACACTTAGGGCTGCGATCATTTCCTTCACATTCTGAATTAACAAATATTGCTGCAAAGTCCCCTGAAGAACATCCTCAAGTTCAAGAAGTTACTCACAATGAACCACTTGAAATTGCTGAACCTGTTACTGCCGTTGAAAACGTACCAGCCCCTCAACCAGTACCTGAACCGACACCTGAAATTCAATTAGACATCGATGGAATGGTAGAAGAGGCTGCTGAATTGGTGAAACAAGGTAAGCCAGAGGACGCATTAGAGATGTTACGTGAAATGTTGCATGGGGATGGTTCAGACCATCCAAGAGCATGGAGAATTGCTGCTGCATCCATGGCTCAACTTTCTATGGTTGATAGTGCAATTGAAGCATTCACATATGCACTAGATCTAGACAATTCAGATGCTGCTTCATGGTACAATCTTGGGGCACTTTACAGAAGAAATGAGCAGGAAGATAGTGCTGTGACTTGTTTTGATGCGGCCTTAGGGCTGCGTGCTGATTATACTAAAGCCTCAGCAGCACTGGCAGAAATTCACACCAAAAATGGTTCATTATCTGCTGCCATTGATTCTTGGAGAAGTCTTCTACAACACGAACCACAGCACGATGGCGGGGCCACCTTTGCAGGAATTTTAATTGCGATTGCTGA
>PBPH01000022.1 GCA_002725475.1 Methanobacteriota archaeon
AAAAGAAGGGAAAATTTGTCACTCAATTCAGTTATTAGATAAATAATAGTCAAAAGTTAGGTGATGCTTCTCCTTTTGAAGTAGGACCTTTTGGGCTATACATGCGGCTCTGTTGGGATTGGCGTCTAGCCCGAATCTTTGACGATTCAGGAGAGATCGTTGATGAGTCCATTTGGGATGTGGGTAGGAAACCTGCAGCAGTTGCAAACCGCCTAAATTTGTTGAGTGAGGGGCGGATGACTGACGAAGCTCGCCGTTTATCTGAACGTTTTCCAGAGGCAGAAAATACTCCAATTCACGAATTAGAATCAAATATGTGGCCACCAATTTCGACCGAAGAAGCGCAAATTCTTCAAGAAGCGACATTGGTAATCGCTCAAGCAGGAATTGCAGAAGCTTCTAGTGATCCAGATAGACGTCTTGAACATCTCGTCAGAGCCGGGGATGAGATGCGCTCCTCTTGGACAACTCTTGAGGCCAGAGTAGTTGAATGGTCCGGCTTATTCTTGCCAGAGATAAATTTGGATGAAAATCGCTCAAGAATTCCAATTGCTCTTGCAAGAGCAGAAACATTAGAGGATGCTGCGTCAGAATTGGAAACAGTAGTAAGTCCATCTGGAATCAACGAATCTGAATGGTCCGCCCTTTCCCAATGGGCTAGAGGGGTAGTTGAGGTAGAGGCACGCTTACAATCAGTAGAATCTGCAATCAAAGAGGTTGCAACAGATCATCTACCATCAACATCTGCACTTATCGGCCCATTGTTGGCTGCTAGAATGTCAACTACTGCGCACGGGCGAGATAGATTAGCACGCTTACCGTCGGGGACAGTCCAAGTTTTAGGTGCTGAGTCAAGTTTCTTCCTACATCTCAGAGATGGAATTCCAGTTCCAAAGCATGGCCATCTGTTCCAACACCCTTGGATTTCTAGGTCGCCTCGTTGGATTCGTGGAAAGGTTGCTAGGATGTTATCTGGAAAAGTTTCGATTGCTGCGAGACTTGATGCATATGGGGGCGAGCCTTGGGGTGACAACGAAGTTGGGGAAGTAGAGGCAAAGGTAGCAGAAATTCGCAAACGCCATCCAAAGCCACAGAGGTGATGGCCATGGATAGATTGAGCAATGGCGTTTTAGTCCTGAGAAGGGGGCTTTGGTCGAGAAGCGCAGTTCCCGGTGTTCGTGTCCGAAAGGAGAAAACAAGAAAAATAGATGGTCGTGAATGGAGAAATTGGTCTCCTAGACATTCTAAATTAGCTGCCGGAATCATCAGAACAAAGTTAGATCCATCAACACTACTTCCTTCTGAAGGTAGTCAAGCCTTGTATCTTGGTGCTGGGCATGGGACAACAGTTTCTCACCTCCATGACCATATGTGTGGTTTGGGAAATGAGCATAAAGGCTCGATAATTGCTGTCGATATTTCACCTCGATGTATGAGGGACTTAGTTGGATTAGCTAAGCGAAGGCCCGGATTACTTCCTGTCCTTGCCGATGTCAGAAACCATGAGAGTTTGCTCCCGTGGCTTAACGGGCGAGTATCTTGGATGTTTCAGGATGTGTCTCAAGCAGGACAAGTAGAAATTTTTCTTAATGCTGCAAAGAAATTCCTTGCCCCAGGGGGTGTTGCTCTTCTATCCTTGAAGTCAGCCTCAGAAAGGATTGTTGAGGGTGGTGCAAACGAACATTATGATTCAGCGGCTAGGGCTATGGAAACCGCTGGATTAGATGTGTTGGAGATAATTCATCTGAAAGGTTTGGAAGAACAACATGCCTTGATATCTAGTATTGCACCAGTGGATTGGCCATTGACTTCTGAAGCGAGAGATTAATTGAGAAATGGCTTTAGGCGTTTTCGGAGGTAATGTTTTGAAGTTTGTAAAGGTCTTTCCAGCAATCTTACTTTCTTGTACCCTTGTTATTGCTGGTTGCATTGGTGGAGGGGACCCCCATCAATTCAATGGCGAATCCCCAGGTGAAGGTAAAGCAGCACCATTCACTCTTCTCGATCAAAAGGGAGAGCAGTGGTCGCTGAGTCAAATTGAGGGTAACGTGACTATAGTTTCGTTTATTTTCACACGCTGCCCTGATATTTGTATCACTTCATCTTTGAATATCAAATTCGTTCTTAGCGAACTCTCTCAAGAGGAAAGAGAATCTGTACAACTAGTTTCTATTACTGTAGATCCTTGGCACGATACACCAGAGAAAATGGGAATTTTTGCAGATGATCGTACTACTGGCTGGCCTCATTTGACAAGTTCTAATGCCGGTGATTTGAATCAAAGTTTCCCCGAACTGGAAGAAATTTGGGGCAATTATAATGTTAGTTTGGAGACATATGACGCTGGAGGGGGGGAGTATCTGATACAACATTCCTTGCCGATTTACATGTTAGATAGGGAACATAACAAGAGGGTCGTTTGGTTAGGTTCAGATTGGGATCCATTTATGTTTAAACAAGATTTAGTGTATCTTATTCACGAGAATGAATAGAATTCATTCAAGACAAACTCCTTTTTAGTATGGTGCCTGCCTAAGGTTGTGCCAGAGTTACCAGAGGTTGAAACCGTTCGCAAAGGACTCGCCAAACAGTTACTCAGCGAAACAATTGCCAATGTCGATTTGAGAAGGGATGGCTTGAGATTTCCTTTCCCTAAAGGGCTCAAAAGGGCTTTAGAAGGGAGAAGGATTTTGAAAATTGACAGGCGCGCAAAATATCTTCTCATTCGTTTTAATGACGGAACAACTTTGCTTTCTCATCTTGGCATGACTGGAAAATTTTCTCTTTATTCTGCTGATGAGGTCCCTAGGGAATTTGGAAAACATGATCACGTTATTCTTACAATGGATAATGGAGGTGTTGCAGTTTACACAGATCATCGTAGATTTGGATATATGGATTTAATCCCCTCTGGTGGTGAGCAAGAAAATCGCCACCTTAGAAAACTTGGTTGTGAGCCACTTTCCGAGGATTTTGATGCAAAGCTGCTTTGTGAGAAATTACGGGGCAAGAAATCACCAATCAAAACAGCACTTCTGGATCAACGTGTTGTTGCTGGTTTGGGGAATATCTACGTGTGCGAAATTCTCTTCCGCTCAGGAATTTCTCCACGCCGTATCTCTTCCACTGTTTCAGGTAAAAGTATGAAGGTGACGAAAAGAGCTGAAAGGTTAGTTGAGGAAACAAAACATGTTTTGGTTGAGGCGATTCAGGCAGGAGGTTCGACAATTTCAGATTTCGCAACTGTTGATGGCGATATGGGTTATTTTGCACATTCTTTCCAAGTTTATGGGAGGGAGGGCGAGATGTGCCATAATCCAAATTGTTCGGGCGTTATTTCCAGAATATCACAATCCGGCAGATCCACATTTTTCTGCCCTAAATGCCAACGCTAGCGTTGGCAAAAATAACACATCTATTTTTGAAACTACGTTTCAATGTGATTCTTTTCTTGAACTGCCAAATTTAATATTATTTTTTCAAATATTAGTCGCCAAATGGGGGAAAACTCCATTTTTTTACGTTTTTTGTTGTTTTTAGGGCGGTGTTGCTAGCCACACCTGATACATTTCACTACACCGGCATTCCAAAAAATGTCCTAAAACATCATTTCTTCACATGGCTCTAGGGGAATTGTTCATAAGCAAAACGTGAGAGACTCGCTCAATCGCCAAAGTGCGATGGGAAACAAAAGGTGAGAAAAAATGGAAATGAATTGGAAAGATTGGATGGGTGAGTTCTGGGGCTGTCTAGCCTTGACTTGGGTAATTGCTGGTGCTGCTTCTGGTGGTATTGGTGCAACAACGCTAGGTCTAGGTGTGGCAATGATTATCCTATGGGCCACCTTTAGTGGAGCGCACATCATTCCAGCACTAACTGCTGCGAAGATGTTCAACGACCAAGATTGGGAAACTGGTGGCATGAAATTGCTATGGCAGATCCTCGGAACCGTAGGTTTTGGCGTACTAGCCTTAATTTGTGGTAACGCAGGAACTGCTGGTGCAGATGCAGCAGCAATCCCATTTGACGATATTACACATATCGTTACTATGGTAGTTGGCGGTGGTATCCTATACACTGTATGGAACCGCTGTGATGCATGGGTTACAGCATTCGCTGTAGCTGCAGCATTTGGCGCAATGTCCCTTGGTGGTGGCGTGGCTGTCGGAAGTATGTTGGCTGGTTTGGCTAACGAAGGTAGCTTCGGCGTCAATACCCTTGGTACATACGTGCTAGATGTTGTTCTAGCTGGCGTTGGTGGCCTATTAGCCGTCAAGGTCGAAGAACAACTCTGATTATCAAATACAGGTCGGCAATAAGCCGTCGAACGCGGTAGGCCAGGGGGGTTTTACCCCCCGGCCTTCCCGCCTTTTTTTCACTATTTTTTATCTGGTGTGTTTTGACACACTTACTTTCATTAAATTCACCGGCGATTTGCAAATTTAACCTATTTTGTTTATTTTTGCTGTTTTTTTAAGAATTGATTATAAGTTACCAGTAAAAACAGTAGTTCAATCGCAGAGTAGCGAGACAAAGGAGTAATTGAAATGGATAATAAAAGAGCGTTAACAGAATTGGTAGGCAGCCTAGCGGTTGTTTACTTTGCTGTAAGTGGTGGAGCTATGGCTACTGGACTGGTCCTTGCAATCTTTATGATTGCAATGGGTGGTACAATTTTGCCAATGTTTACCTTAGCGAAAATGGCCTCAGGCAGGGACGAGATAGAAGATGGAGCGATGGACTTCCTCATGCAAATTCTCGGCGGTGTCTTAGCGTACAGTTTCGTTTGGTGGCAGGCATCTGCAACTGGAGATATGACATGGGCCGGAGTATCGGAATTAGATCCCAACACAGCGATAGCATCGTTGTTTGCCGGGTTCTTGATGATGATGGTTTATGATCGCCGCGGTGGCGGATGGGAAGTTGGTATCCTTGCATGGATGGTTGCACTTGGCGGTGCCACCATCTCAGGCGCAGGAGATGTTGGCGGAATGCTAGTTGATTCAGCATGGACCGGCGCTAACATCCTAGGTGTCTTTGGTGGCATGGTATGTGCTGGCCTAGGTGCTTATCTCGCCGTCATGTTTGGCGAATCTGTACTTGGCGAAGAAGAATAATCTTCATTCAAGACTTAGCTTAATTGCAAGTAATGCGAACGGCACAAGGCGGAACCGAGTTCCGCCTTGTGCCCACACTTTTTGCTTATTGCGACACCTTTTTTAGCGTGCTTTTTCTTAACAGTATTAACCTACAGTCGCTCGCGAGCGTTCGTGGAGCAACCAGGGCACGAGGCTAGCGCCCCTTGGGGTGAAACTTCGGAAAGCAGTGAATCGACATCAAATAATGCACCTCAACCAATTGTTTTGAGCGGCGCTGAAGGAATTTCTTTGAATACACAGATGCAGCAACAAGAAATGCCTAATCAATTTACTTCCTCTAGTGAATCAACTCTAACTGGATCAGTCGGGACAATTGACTCCAGTGTTTGGGCCGCCCATGAACAAAGCGCAGGCAAAGGTTCGATTTTGAAGGGAATTGGAATAACTTGTTTGTTTGGAATGTCAATGATGTTAATTCCAATGTTATTTTTCGGTTATGCAGAAAATTCGTGGGATGATAATTGGAAAACAGAGACATTGGAAATAGAATGGGATGAAAGTGGTTTGAATGGAACCTTCCAACTCAGTGATTTTCCACTTTCATCTTGTGACCTAAACCTCCGTAGTGAAGATCCTTGGGCCAACTCTCCAGATAACTTGGAAGTTTACGACAGTTGTGAGGGCGTATTGACGTACCATACTGTTGAGCCTATAGCAGAGTTTGCTGAAGGTCAAGGAGAAGTTACTAGAGTTAATTTTAGGATTATCAATCAATCTTCAGGGGAGGCAGTGTATACAGTTTATCCTCTAGATTACGATGAACCAAGTTATTCAGTGACGATACAAAATGATGAGTTTGTAGGAACACAAACATTCGATGAGAATTTGACGCCTTTGATATTCCCTGTAAATACTACAGATTGGGCTCAACCTTGTCCAGATGGAAATGATTTGCAGGTTATGGACAAAAAAGTTACCCAGAGTTATGAGGCCTCGGCATCAGGGTCATCTTCAGAATGTAATTTGAATTACACAGATTACCATTATGAATTTACATTTATTCCAGGTTCTGATGAAAGTGTAAATGATTCAGTATCATTATATCTAATTGAACAAAATAACCTATTTCTTGGCACTCAAACCATAGATGAAAATATGACACCTTTGGTTTTCTCGGCGTATACTAATTCTTGGAATGAAAATTATTGTGCTCAGGAAATTAGAATAGATATTACTGGCCAAGGTACTGATTGGCATTACCCCCATTACAATCGATGGGGTAACCCTCCGAATTGCCCTCAAATGTCATATTACAGTCATTATGAAACAACTATTGGTTTAATAGACTATGAATCAGGATTCGGAGAAATTTTTCTTGATGAGCCTGTTGATGATTCGAATACTATAGAAGCAAATTATTGGATAGATCAAGAATTTGAATATCTTATGATTGCAGAAGAGTGCCTAATTCCATTGTTTATATTAGTAATGTTTGTTGTTTGGCTTGTTCAAACTATTCGTGCTTTCCAATCAGGTTTGACAAATAAAGGAACAGGAATGTTGATTGGAATTGTTCCAGCATTCATCATCTCGGTGATTGTTACATTTATTTTAGCAATCATAATTTATGGTTTCTAGTTATTAGAATGAAATCACATGTTACGTCTGTATTGTCCGCCCACCTCAAACAGTGATTCAGTGATTTGACCAAGAGATGCAACTTTCACAGTTTCCATTAATTCTGCAAAAACGTTGCCCCCACTTCTTGCCACTTCCTGTAACTTAGAGAGTGCTACAGGGGCAACATCAGCGTGCTTGTTATGGAACTCTTCCAATCGTTCTAGACATCCAATCTTCTCTTCAGGGGTTGCTCTGCTTAGTTCCATATCGAATGAGTCCGCAGAAGACTCATCAAACGATTCTGCATCTGGGTTCTCAAACATATTTACTCCAACAATTGGCAACTCTCCAGAATGTTTCAATTCCTCATAATACATCGATTCATCCTGAATCTTAGAGCGCTGATACATCATTTCCATACTACCAAGGACCCCGCCACGCTCACTTATTCTCTCAAATTCTCTAAGTACGGCCTCTTCAACCATGTCAGTTAATTCCTCAATTAGGAATGATCCTTGCATGGGGTTCTCACATTTGTTCCAACCAAATTCTTTGTTGTTAATCATCTGAATAGCCAATGCCCTACGAACAGATTCCTGAGTAGGTGTGGTAATTGCCTCATCGTAGGCGTTAGTATGCAATGAATTCGCATTGTCTTGAATTGCAAGAAGAGCCTGCAAGGTGGTTCTAATATCGTTGAATGACATCTCTTGAGCGTGTAATGATCGCCCTGAGGTTTGTATGTGCATCTTACATTTCTGAGCCCTTTCATTACCATCATATAGGTCTCTCATAGCTATTGCCCAAATTCTTCTAGCAACCCGCGAAATTACTGTGTATTCTGGATCCATTCCATTTGAGAAGAAGAAAGAAAGATTTGGGGCGAAATCATTCACATCCATTCCACGAGACCGGTAATATTCCACATAGGTCAAACCGTTTGCGAGAGTGAATGCTAGTTGAGATATTGGATTTGCCCCTGCTTCAGCAATATGATATCCTGAGATACTTACTGAATAGTGATTTTGAACATCATTTTCAATGTAAAATTGTTGAACATCACCCATTAGTTTCAGGCTGAAATCAGTTGAAAATATGCACGTATTCTGTGCTTGGTCTTCCTTAAGTATGTCAGCTTGAACAGTTCCACGTACAGTTGAGAGGGTATTAGCACTAATTTCTGATAATTCATCAGCGTTAGCTTTTCTACCATGTTCTTTTTCGAATTTATCTTCTTGTTGTCTAATTGCAGCATTGAAGAACATTGCCAAAATTATGGGTGCCGGTCCATTAATTGTCATAGAAACGCTGGTATTCTTATCACATAAATCAAATCCATCGAACAATTGACTCATTTCATCGACTGTGAAAATAGAGACCCCTGACTCTCCAACTTTACCATATACATCTGGGCGCTCATCAGGGTTCCGACCGTACAGAGTTACGGAATCAAATGCAGTTGATAGACGAGCATATGGGGAAGATTCGCTAAGCAGGTGGAAGCGTTCATTTGTTCTAATTGCAGGACCCTCGCCAGCAAACATTCTCGTTGGGTCTTCATCAGTTCTTTTGAACGGGAAGACTCCTCCTGTAAAGGGGAAACTACCTGGTAGATTCTCTTTTCTTAACCAATTCAACAGAGTACCCTTGTCTTCAGTTCGAGGTAGAGCTACTCTAGGAATTAATGAACCGGAAAGTGATTCTACTTTGGTCGGAACTGAAAAGGTGTTTCCTCGAACATCGTAGGAAAACTCACCACTATCGTACGTCTCAACTTTATCAGACCATTCTTGCAGGAGTTGGAGAGCAGTTGGATGTAAATCATCCAGTACATCTTTTGCTTCATCCCTTAATTGCGAAGCATGTTCCATTTTACCAACGGCTTCTAGATGGTTTGCAGATTCTGCTAATTGTTGAGTAAGGCGTGCTTTCTGAACTTCTCCGTAGGTCCTCTCGTGGTAATTTCTTACAGAAGCAGCAACCTCTGCTAGGTAATGAACACGTTCAGGGGGAATTATATGTCTTGGTTCAGGCATCCCTGAAGTAGGTAATGCGGGTTCTTTGGCATTTGGTTTAGTGCCATCGGATAGAGAGAGGGTCGATGCAAGTCTATGCCATAAATCATCAACACCAGGGTCAGCAAATTGGCTCGCAATTGTCCCACAAACAGGCAATTCTTCATCTTCAATTCCGAATAAATTTCTATTACGTCTGACTTGCTTTCTAACTGCTCGAAGTGCATCGACAGCGCCTCGCTTCTCAAATTTGTTAATGACAACAATATCTGCAACATCCAGCATCTCAATTTTTTCGAGTTGGGTATGGGCTCCATATTCTGCAGTCATCACATAGAATGTATAATCGACTAGTGAAGTAATGGCATCATCCGCTTGTCCAATACCACTAGTTTCTGCGAATATCAAATCAAAACCTACAGCTTGGCAAACTGAGATGGCTTCCCCTAATCGATCACTTACCTCTTTTCCTGAACCTCTACTGGCCAAACTACGCATGAAAAAATTAGAATTTGAAAGAGCATTCATTCGAATCCTGTCCCCTAGGAGTGCCCCTCCAGTTCGCTTACGAGTAGGGTCTGTACATAGGAAAGCGACTTTCAAATCAGGTTCATCTCGAATTATTCTTAGCATCAATTCGTCAAGTAATGATGATTTTCCAGCCCCTCCGGTACCTGTAATTCCTATTACAGGGGCTTTGTTTTGACTATTTTCTGAGCGACACTTTTCAAGCGTCTCTTGAAATGTAGAACCATCGTCATTTTCTGCCAAAGTGATTAGCCTAGATATCGCTCCATGGTTATCTGTATTGATGGGGCCATCTAATTCTTCTAGCATCCCACTTCCAAGTAGATCAAGATCGCTGCACTTCTGCATCAAGTCATCAATCATCCCAACTAGGCCTAGAGTTCGTCCATCATCTGGGGAGTATATTCGAGTAATTCCACGTTCATGTAGATCACGGATTTCTACAGGGGTAATGGTACCACCACCACCACCGAAGATTCGGACGTATTGCCTACCTGCATTGTCTAGAAGTTCTCTAATGTAACTAAAATATTCTACATGTCCCCCTTGATATGAAGAAAGAGCAACTGCGTGAGCATCCTCTTGGATAATTGTATCAACAACATCTTGTGCAGAACGGTCGTGACCTAGGTGGATAACCTCGGCCCCAGCAGCTTGAATTAATCTGCGCATTACATTGATTGCAGCATCGTGGCCATCGAACAATGATGCTGCAGTAACAACTCTTCGCGGAGGCTTGCCGTTGCTTAATAGAGTCTCAGAATCAGCGTCTTTACTGCCCTCATCGTGACTCTTCATGTTATATCCGAGTCGGACGACACTCATCATACCTACTCTTTGGCGGCCTACGGCCGCCATGTTTCAGTTGTCAATTGAATTTGTCAATTTCAGCTTGATGTCTAGAAAACAATGCACGCCTCTTAACAGAAAGTTTAGGGGTAATCATTTCATTTTCAGTAGTCCATTCTTCAGGATCTAATATTACGCCCCCTGAAATTTCAAAACCTTTCCAGTTAGGTGCCATTATTTCTTCCTTTAGCGATGATAATACCCATGTTCTAACTTCTGGAGAAACACATAATTCTTCGAATGTCCCACTAGAATTTATTCCTGCCCCACTCAATCCATCTCTCAATGCTTTTTCATTTGGGTGTAGTATTGTAAATGTCTTGATTTTGTTTGTACCATCTACGCAGCACTGCTCAACTAAATCTGAAAGTTTGAGAGATTCTTCCAATGGTGATGGTGCTACATATTTTCCGTTCTCTAACTTGAACTGTTCCTTGACTCGGCCAGTAATTCTAATGAATCCATCATCTAATCTTCCGAGGTCTCCAGTTCTGAACCCTCCGTCATCTGTCATTACCTCTGCAGTTGCCTCAGGTTTTTTCCAGTAACCCTTCATGATGTTTGGTCCATAAGCTACAATTTCACCATCTTCACTATCAGGATCATCCCAAGCATCACGGTCAATGACTACACGTACTCCGGGCACAGGTCGCCCTACCGTTCCTAATTTGCATGGGTGTCCATCTTCCCAACCATTTAGTGAAATTAGTGGCGAGGTCTCAGTTAGTCCATATCCTTCAAACATTGAGAAGCCGACACATTGGATGAATGATGCCACTTCTGGCGAAAGTGCAGCACCTCCTGATATACAGAAGCGCATTTTTCCACCGAATCTGCCGCGAACTTTCCCAAGCACAATCTTGTCTAACCTCTTGTCAAGAAACCCCTTGGGTTTAATTTGAATACAATCGCGCCCATCTTTTTCAATTCTTGCTCTTGCCTTCTTGAATGCCATTGCGCCAAGTCTCTTCTTGATTGGGGACGCATTCAAGCCTGCCATTACCTTTCCATACAATTTGTTCCAAACTCGAGGTACAGCGAATAGTGCATGCGGTTTGATTTCTTGGCATTCATCAGCGATTTTTAGAACATCGGAAATTAGGTTGATATGAATACCTTGGTGCACCATATAGTGCAAGTCTCCCATTTGACCAAATGAGTGCGCCCAAGGTAAGAAAGAAGCCGTTCTGTCACCCTTGTAAATTGGGAATCTTCCCTGCATTACCAAAAGATTGTGCAGAATATTCCAATTACTCAGCATTACCCCTTTGGGATCTCCTGTTGTACCACTTGTGTAAATCAGGGTAGCCAATGCATGTGGGTCATCAGCGATACTTTCCAAAGGTTCTGAATTAGTTCCCTCTGCTACAAATTCACTCCACATAGTTACATTCACCCCTTCTGGGGGTGTAGCATTAGGCGCTTCATCACCAAGAAGTATAATTCCACCAGATGGCCAACTTTCATCTCCAACATGTTCGCATAATCTGTCTAGCACATCAGTATCTGATGCTACCAATACTGACGGTTCAGAGTCACAAATGATGTAATTCCATTCAGCACCATGCTGGTGCGTGTACATTGCAGTATATGCTGCCCCTAAAGCATTCACAGCATAAGATGTAGCAGCCCACTCAACCGAGTTATTGAGAATCATTGCAACCCTATCTCCAGAAGAAACACCTCGGTTTCGAAGAGAACGAGCACACGAATCAACCAATCCTTTGAATTCATTGTAGGTTACATGAATTCTAGGTTGTTCAGGCCCTGGGATGTACCCGAATAAAGGCGCATCTCCATTCCATGAAACAGCATTTGCCATTACATTGTATAGCGTTCTAGGGTCATCATCAGTAGGATTATTCCAATCCCTGTCAATCGGTAATTTGGGTAACGAGATAAGTTCAGGTCCATCAGTCAAAGGCTCACCGCCTCTACGAGGATACTGTCCCCCTCATGAGCCTTCGGGCGATGCTTTCAATCCTCGATAAACGAAAATTATGTATTTTTATTAGTAATTCACACATTTTATTGAAGATTATAGATTTGAAAGGATATTGCTAACTGCCTCACGCCAATCCGCTCCTTTGTTCCTATTCGCCATTGGGTTAGCTGGCGATGGGTGCGGAATTCTACCGATTTCAATTTCGTAGCCCGCAAGTGCTTTTTTGGCTTGTTTTTCAGCATAGGCTCCCACACCAATTACTCTTTCAGCACCGAGGATTGATGTCACCTTTCTTAGATGTTCATCACAGTGAAAAAGCAATTCTTTTCCAGAAACTCCTCGTAATTTATCTGGAGTAATATTTGTTCCTTTCTCGTCAAACATTAGAAGTGGGCAGTGATTGATTACGAAGAACTTTTCATGAGCTTTCTCAGCGGATCCAAAAATCTCTTCAATGAGCCCCCATAAACGGGTTCCAGACACCTCTCCTCGTTCACAACTAAGTCCAATCACAGGTCGTTTTGGATGCAGAATTTTGGGTTGGGTAACATCACCTTTGAGGCCAAGATAACTGGTGGTTTTAGTAACGTCTCCGAAGGGGACGCCAGTTTGTCCCATACCCCATGGTCCAGGATTCATCCCCAAAATGATGGTTTTTGCACCTAATCTCCCATATTTACTCAAGTAGTTGTTATGTACATCCCAAGCATAGTCAAGTGGATTGTAAACCACACTAACAGGTTCTTGTAATTGGGATGCAACAATGTTACATGATTTACTGAGGTCTTTTGCTGCTTGGGAGAGATTGGACATTTCAAACCACCAATACCTGTTTTCCAATTTCAGGAATATCAATTCCAACCGAGTCGAAAGCCTCGCCCACACTCTTGAATCCCTCCCCCTTGTGTCTTCTTTTTACTCTCTCGGATATAATCCGCCAAGCAATATTTTCACCAATTCCGGGGACGGCTTCCAACTGTTTTTGTGATGCCATATTGATATTAATCCCAACTTCAACTGCTGTAATTGATCGTTTTCCATGTCCAGTAACAATAGCATCCGAGACTGATTCAAGGGGTGCGTGATATGGCAAACCAACCAAGATAGGATAAGCTCCAACCTGTCTTCCAAAGGTTACTCCTGCATTGCCTCGACATTCTTCAGAGCGATGCCCCTCATCTTTGATTTGTGAGGGCAATCGAATTCTACCGTCATGAGATTCCCAACGAATATCCTTAATCAGTTGCCCTAGTGGAAACAACTTGGAAAGTAATGGTTCATCAATTTCGTTTCTTACAAATTGTTTGAAGGAGTTAAAATCTGATTCACAAATATCCTGAAATCCTTCTCCTTGTACTTGGCGAATGTTGATTCTACGTAGCCACAAACCCTCTTCTTTTAGTTCGCGGAGAAGTTGGCGATTCATGTCATATGTTGCGGCAGTTTCTCCATTAAGACCAGAGATGAAATTTAGACCAGGTAATAATTTTGGAAGCCCTCTTTCTCCACGCTCCCTGCCATATTGGTTGATGTGGCGAATAGCTGTTTTCAATTGATTAGTATCGCAATTTAACCAATTTGCCTCATGAACTGCAGGATCGGCGGATTCCAAACCAAATGAAAGAATACCTCCATCACTAAGAGTATCGCACAGAGTTCTAGTAATTTCATCTGCAGGTTCCAAGTTCTCAGCAATTATGCTTGGGTTAGCATTGTCAGTATGTAGAATTTCAATTCTGCCATCATCTCTAAGCCCATGCAAAAGTTTTGCAATAGGTTCTGGATTTGGAATAGGGTATTCAAGTTCAACAACACCCTCAGCCATGTAAGTATAGATATCAGTCATCCCTCCAAGTCGAATATTTGTAACACCAGAATCTAGGGCGATTGAGACCTCATCAATTACTTGTTCGGGGGTCCTCCAAAGGGGGACTCCCTTTTTTGGTTCAATACAGAATTTACATCCTCTCTTATATCTCACACAACCTTGGTAGACCTCTACTTCGTAGGTCAAAGGACCAGGTGTTTGCTCCCCATTACATAGGCTGAATAGGTCAGGGTGTTGAGTAACTGCCTTGCTTGAAGCACCCAAATTTGCAAACAAGTTCCACTGTTCAGCAGTTCTACGTCTATGTTTTAACTCTCCGCTATTGAGGAAAAAGTCTAGCGTAGCGTCAGTATCTTGGACACATAGAAAGAGATTCGCCCTCAAAGGAGTCCAACCTTGTTGCCTCCATCCACGTATCGCCCAACCTCCAGCAATTAGGGGCACGCTTCTTGGCAGAGTTTTCAGCAACTCATTGGTTTCCTTCAATGAAATGGGAGTTCCTCTGAGATATTTACCAGGGACAACAGCTCCGGCTAAAATCACAATTCCTTCACAATTTGATAGATCAGGGCGTTGATTAACTCTCCATTCATCAATTGTAACGTAGTCATATTCGATATTGTGAGATTCAAGGACTCCGCAAATGTACCTAATATGAAAACCGACATACGGAGGGACACCAAATGCTGCAGGTTCATCTTCATAACCGTCTATGACTAACCATGACATGAGAACACCTCCACTATGTCGCGATGCGTCATCGGTTGTGAGTAGTTCGGCGATGTTGGAAGTTTAACGATGTTATCGATTCCTTCTACCACGGCTTCTACCATGTTTTCCACCGCGTCCTCCGCCACCTCTTTCCTTAGCTTCTTGGACAGTGATTTTCCTACCACCAATTTTCAAACTTTTCATATTTGGCAGTGCATCTTTCCCAACAGAATAGTTGGAGAATGTAACGAAAGCAAATCCTTTACTCTTTCCAGTTTCTCTATCTGTGGCTATGTGGACATCTTTCAATTCGCCATGTTCTGCAAATAGTGCCCCCAATTCTTCTTCATTGGTTTCATACGGAAGCCCTCCGATAAAGAGTTTGAATCCCATTGCTTCTTTTGCTGCTTCTTTTGCAGCAATTAGTATGGATCTTTCCTTGGCAAATGCATCTGAATCCACATCCCCGCCCTCTACTTTTTCCATGCAAGGGCGACATCGAATAGGTTTCCCAGGGGTGGGTTGGAAGGGTACCTCACAGTTGTCACCACAAAGCGTACATTCTGTTTTATGCATTTCACGCTTAGGCCGTCCGTCCCTTCGACCCCCTCCTCCTTTTCCTAGGAATTTTTTCGGAATCTCATGGCTCTCTCCTCTCCTGAAATCTGCTAGCACAGAAAGATATGGTCGGGAGCCTTCGTGTGAAAGTCGTGCCTCGGCGTTTGGGGACCATCTTTCTCCACCGCGATTGAGTGAATCAAAACCATTGCCATCTTCAAAGAATCCGTGGCCATAATCGTCAGCAAGGGCACGATAGCCAGTATAGTCGCAGCGGGAGCAGGCGACATTGAAATCTTCTACAGCATTACTTGGCTGAATAATTTCTCCACAAGCCGGGCAAGTTGCATGTAATACCCCATAGCGAGGCTTGTGTTTTGTTGAAAGTCGCATTACCGGCTCAACTTGTATGACCTCGGCACGAATCAAGTCACGGAGCCGCATCGCATCTCCTGGTGCAGGTAGGAATCTATCAACCACTTCAGCGACGAATACATCACCAAACAATTGTTCAGCAGGCAAATCCCGTATTGGTTTTCCTTCAACATGAAGGATTCTGATTTCAGCAGTTTTATTCTGTAGGCGCTCCACTTGTCCAATCACAACGTCTCCTACTTCAGGAAGTCGGGGCTTGTCGATCACCGAATCAACCGATATTGACCCATCAATTATGGATACAATACCAATTTGTGTGGCAACTAATTCACCATCTACTTCGGCGACTCCAGAACCCGGACTACCTGCTAACGATATTTTCTCTCCGGGGGTAACGAATTCACCTTCGGTAATTGAACTTGACATGAAAATTGAACTCCCAGTAGCATCTCTACGAGATGTTTTGCACTCCGGCCGACCCAGCAGGGGTTTTTGAAGCCGCCTATCTAGAAAAACGCCAACATTTCACAGGACTTTCAGACATTGCTCTTTTATGATGTTCATATTGGGCCGGCAGCCTAATCTGTCCTTCAAGAATCATCTCAGATTTCCAACCTGCATCACGTGCCATACCTTGCGGATGTTTTGCATCAGCGGAGTGGAGTAGATGAATCACAGAGGCCGGGGAAGAAAATGCCAATTCAAGAAAAGGGCGGTCAGCCCTAGATTTTTGAAAACCCCATGGTGGATTCATGATTAGGATATCGCATTTGATTTCAGTTGGCCAATTTTCCCATGTTGATACATCTTCTGTTATGAGCCTAGCCCTTCCTTCTATCCCTAATTTGGTAACCCCAATCTTTGCGGCTTCGGTAGCATCTTCGTCGATTTCAACTAGTGTTACAGATTCAGCACCAGCTAAAATTAGACCTATGCCAAGAATTCCATTCCCGGACCCCAAATCAACGACTTTACTTTGTTCGTTCAAATCTCCACTTTCTAAAATTGCGGCAATCCATCTTGCTGCAAAATCACCTTCAGTAACATATTGCTCAAGTTCAGATGATCGCTGAGGGTGCTTTGGCAGTTTAGATAGGGCTATTGCCAACCGGCGCAATTCTCCTGCCATGTGCCTCCGAGTCGCTCATATGAAATCAAATCATGCTCAAAGCCGGCTTGGAGATATCAATTAAAATCACTAAATTAGAAATCCTGCATCAAATTCTTTAGATTATTTGTTGCCTGTTGAGATGAACTTCTATGCTGGTTATTATCTACTTGGGCATTGTTATTTATCGTTGAATTTCTTTCAATTAATTGCATTGTGTGTTCATTTTCGGATTGTACTGCCGACAGATTTTTTCCAGCCCTAATACTGGCTAGTGCCAAGGCTTCTTGACGTAATTTTGCCATTGTTTCAGGACCAGGCAGTGGATCTCCACAAAAGCGGCAGAATCTGGTGTCATCATCTTGTTGTTCTGAGCAAGAAGGGCAGTAAACCATTGTGACCAAATAACCCTGTAGTGGGTCGCAATTGAATGTGTCGCAAGATTAGGAATTACATTGCCCATTGAGTTGATGGAAATCATCCGACATTGCTAACAAAAATATTCCAGACGTCTAATCCTGCAGCAGTGGCCCTTTCCGAAACTTCTTGGAATGCGGGACTCTCCATAATCTGTTCAGCTTCTAGGCCACCTGCTTTTAGTAATTGAATAATATCAACTAATTCTTCCTTAATTTCTATACTGTCGTCAAGATCTTCTTCTTCTTGAGACTCTGGTTCCGCGTTTTGATTAACAGTTTCTTCAACAACTTCCTGCTTTTTGGTTACTTCAGGAACTTCAACCGGTTGAGGTGATAGATAGGTGGCTGCAATTGGTTCTGTTGTCGTTGTCTCTACGGCATTTTCTTCTTTAGCAGGTTCAGTGACAGTTTCAGCAACAGAGGGGGCCCCTCCTAAATTTGGAATGGAGACGGGACCTGTAGGCATTACGAATGTAGGTGGATCGTTAATTGGGGTTGCAACTGATTCTGATTTAGCAACTTCTTTTGGCAGTTCATCCGTACCAAAACTATGGGTCAGGCCAGCTAGTTTTCCAGCAAAGTCTGAGTCTTCCTGGGGTGGCTCTGTAGGGGCTGTTGTTGGTTGGATGGTTCCACTTGAAGAAGGGATGGTTAGCCATGCTTTTGCTTCGATATCATAGGGTGAGGTCTGTAGGGGTAGTATTTCTATTGAATCAAGCCAGGGGTCCCGGAAGGTAGTCCACTTTGTAGGGGTAAATTCTTCGGCACCCTCTGCTGGGGCGATGATTACGTCTTCCTTTGGCCACTCGTCTTTAACCAATGGACCAACCCATCTTCCAAGGTCCTCAAGAGCCACATCTAAAAACATGAATGAGGCACTTTTTGGGTCAAGCCCCCTCTCTTCGATTTCATGAGATTCTATTCTTGGGCGGTAGAAAATAGCCCAACAAGGGTGTTTGAGTCCAACTGTTGAAGAATGGCTTTCAAATCGTTGCCTATGTCTTCTTTGTAGAAGTACTAGAATTTGTGTCCTTTGATGCCCTGCTTGCCAAATATTTGCTGTTCTAGTAGGTGCTGATTCTGCAAGGCTTGAGAGACTAACTCCCTTGATTATCTCAACCTGAGTCACGACTATCAGGGGGACGAACCGGCCCTCAGTTAGAAGTATTATGCTCAAACGAGCAGACCCTCTTGCATTGCTAGTTCTGCTAGCAAGACACACCCCCCTGCCGCTCCACGTACGGTGTTTTCTGAAAATGCAGAGAAAGTTAGTGTCGAACCAATTAGCTTTAGATTATAGACGGTGATTGCCATTCCAGACTTCAAATTAGTTGCCGGGTCGTGGTTATCAGATTCGCTCCCTGCTCTACATGCGTCCTCAAAATCGATTGAAGATTTACTGAGAATTAGGGGGCATCTTGGTGCTGAGGGGAGATTCAATTCCTGAGGTTTAGATGAGAAATTAGAAATCAAATCCTCAATATCTTCGATAGCAGCCTCCTTTTCAAGATCTACTTTCACTTTAACTACATGGCCATAATTTCTCATTACCCGTTTGCAAATTACTTGGGTAACAAAATGGGCGGGCTTCACTTTAGATTCGAGTGTCCCAAGTAAGCGAAGACATTCCTCTGAGATTTTTTCTGCTTCACCTGGAATCTCTGGTGAAAAATTCTCATGTGAATTTAGTAGTTCATATCCTCCGCCAGATAGCGATTGCTCGGTTTCAATTTTCACACTCTTGAATGAATAAACATCCCAAATTGGTTTGAGAGACATAGCTACTGGCATTACGGTGCAATTTGTTGAACATATGATAAATCCCGATTTTGACCCGCCCAGTAACATAATATGATCTGGATTTAGTTCTGGAATTATTAGTGGAACATCAGGCGACATACGATGAGCCGCAGAGTTGGAAAAAACCTGTTTGCCTAAATCTTTTAGAAAGGGCTCAAGTTCTAGAGCTAAGTCCGTTGGAAGTGCAGAAAAAACCAATTGAATATTTAATTTATCTAATTGAAACTTTAAGTCACTTTTTTCACATGAATGAACCTTTAGGGGAGGCAGTCTTGGTCTTGGTTCAGGGAGATTCCAAGGTATTTCAGATAATTGCTTACCTTGTTGTTTCGGGGAGCCAAACACAGCAGATAATTCAAACCAAGGATGATTCGACAAGCGTTGTTGGAGCCGTTGTGCAACGATTCCGCTGGAACCTATTAGTGCCACCTTTGTACGCACGTTGTCGCCTCAATAACTTCGAACAGCCCTTTCTTCATAGCAACGTCGGTTAATCGGCATCTTCTTTAACCGCCGAATTAAGTTGCGATTGTTCAAATAGGGTGGCAACTGGAGATGGTAATATGGTAGAAGCAACAAGCATAGCATTGATGATTTTTGGTGCCGTTCTTGGTGCTGCTATTGGGTGGTTACTTGCCTCGCAAAAGTTGGCTGTACGAATTACAAAGGCAGAAACAAAGATGGAGGCTAGAGAGGAGGCTTTGGCTCAGTCGGAAGAACTTTTGAGGGCCCAGAACAAAGCAATGGCATCTGATACCGCTAAAGAGATCCATAATCGGCGGATACATTTGATTGTCGCGCGTCCCGAGGCAAGCGA
>PBPH01000023.1 GCA_002725475.1 Methanobacteriota archaeon
AAAGAACCAGGATCACCCAGTACTGCTTGAGAAAAAGTAGGGTTTTTCGTATATCGAATATCATCGAGGTAGAGGAATCATGTTTGATCCAGCAATTGTTTGTCATGGGGGTGCTGGCCACGGTGCTAAAGATCAACCTGGAGTTGACGAGGCCACATCTTTTGGATGGGCGAAGTTAAAACAAGGCGGCTCTGCATTAGAGGCAGCTATTGCAGCAGTAGTGATGATGGAAAATGATCCATCTCTAAATGCCGGTACTGGTGGCAGAATTAGGTCGGACGGAAGCGTTCAGCTTGATGCAGCGATTATGACTAATGATGGCCGTTTTGGTGCAGTGACATGTATAGAGCAAACAAAGAACCCGATACTTGTTGCTGAAAAAATACTTGATAAAAAAATCAATATGTTAGCTGGCAGGGGTGCTAGGGAATTTGCAGATACACTAGACATTCCTAGGGATGAAGTTGAAGGCTCAATTAACCCATCTGGAAATGACACTGTTGGCGCAATTGCACGTGACTCGTCTGGATTGATCGTAGTGGCATCATCTACTGGCGGTTGTACTGGCAGGCCCCCTGGTAGAATTGGAGATACCCCTTTGATTGGTGCTGGATTATGGTGTGGGGAATTTGTAGGAGTTTCAGCAACTGGAATTGGAGAAGAAATTACCCTAAAAATGCCATGTGTCAGAATTTCAGATCGTGTTTCAACAGGAAATGATATTGCGGCATCTCTTAATTGGGGAATTAATCAATTCAATTCAGATATCGAAGTAGGCTTCATTGCACTTGGCCCTCAAGGAGAGGGTATTGGAGTTGCAAATACTAAGATGCCGTGGTCCTCAGAATCTTGAATGAAGTACATTTTTTGTGACTTATGTCCGTTTCCTATTTACGACCCCCTTGTTCTAGGCACCTTATGCGTGGGGGCGCGAGTAAAGGTAGAGGCGCGCGCGCAAGTGCCCATTTCCTTGTTTTAACGATGTTATTCGCCTCTTTTCTTTCTTTTATCCCTACTGCAGCGGCAGTTGTCCCTGGCGATTTATCAATTGTTGAGGGAATTACGCCAATCCCCGATGCAACTTATGATAGAGATACAACATCGTTATACCCATCTGTAAGGGTGAAAAATGACGTCGCAAACAGCCATTCACCCAGAGAAATTAGATGGCAAATGTGTGAAGGGGACTACGTTTCTTCACTTTCATGCCCTTCTAATTCTGAGGACGGTTTTACCACTACTGGAACTATTTATTCGCTTCAAGAAGAGACTGTAGATTTCTTGCATCAAAATCCGTTTCAGCCATTTTCAACAGGAATCCATACGGTTGTCTTCTTCTTTTCAGAAAACGATAACGATCAATCAGATGATAGATTGGCTTACACATTTAACGTAGCAGCTCCTCTCAGGGATATTTCTCTTAATTCAATCAATTTCGATGATTCGTTAACATACAATAGCAACACATCTTATCCAATAAGCGGGGAATTTTATCGAAGATCATGGGAAACTGGTTCGAATGCAACATTTGGTTGGATATTATCTCAAAATGGAACTGTTGTTGCAAATAGCGAAGAAACATCAGAACCACCCAGTGCTTCTAACCAAAATTGGCTCAAGGAATTTCCTGATTTTATTGCACCATTTCCTGGTGTATTCAATTTGGAAGCGGGGCTAATTCATTCAGATAGTGATATGAATGAATGGAACAATATGCAATCAATTACCGTGATTGTCAATGACAGTGTAGATGGTTGGATCGAGTTAATCGAACCTGCAAGAGGATATGGTCATACTATTGAAGTTGAGGGGGAAAATCTAACTCTTTATGGTCTAGGCGAAAATTCTATTCGCGTTAAAGCAGGCAATATTGGGCATGTGCCAATTAATTCAACACTTATGTTCAGTATTTTTGATATGAATGAAACTCTACTAGATGGGCCAAATTCGTGTAGTTTGTTGATGGATCCAGGTGAATCAAAATATTGTACTTTTGATATGCCAGTTCAAGGCGAGTTAGTGTTGCGTGCAGAATTAATTTCATTCAATTTGGGTACCGATATTAATCCATCAGATAATTGGTTTGAGGTAAATGTTAGTAGCAGACATATGCCAGCTTACCCTACAGTTAGTAACCCTACAGAGGGTTCGAGATTTGATAGCGGCGATACAATATTGTTCATGAGTCAAGTTAGCCAGTATGCTGCGTTACCTATGAATTTCACTTGGAAACTTAATTTTGAGGAAACACTTGGTTATGGCCAAACATTGAATGCAAATCTGCCGATGGGCGAGTGGCTGATTTCTCTTACCACAACAGATGCGTTAGGTAGCGTCGAAACTGCAGTCAGAACAATTAGAGTTCAAAATCGCCTTTCACTTATCCACTCACCTTGGGTTGTTGGAGGTGAAGCAGTATTGGATGAAGATGTGAACTACGTATTCAATGAGCCGGGATATCCTCCTGAAGGATACCAATACCCGACCATCCAAAGTCTAGGCCTTTCGCCTTTGAGAATAATTGATATCGATTATGAACCCACAGACGAAGAAGTAACAGATCCGGGTATTATTTTCTCTGATATTTGGATTGATCTTGGCGGAATTATTCCCGACTCACTAGCACGTCAAAGCATCGTTGTGTATAAGATGGAATCATTGGAATTAACAGAGTTGCACGAATTTTTGTTACCAAATGAGTATGAGATAAATATTGAAAATGACACATTAAGAATTCTAGACAATCAGTTTAGTAACGGGATGTATATGATTGCTGGCGATCTCGAAAGTGCAGATGTCTCAGTCCTCAATTTGACAACAGTACAATTGCCTAGGGGTGCATTACGCCTTGAATGGGAACCATCGGGCGATTTAGAAAATCCATATTTCGGTGGATGGAGAATATATCGACGTATTACTTACCCATTCTTTTGGCCATATGAAAATGCTTCACAATTCAATTCAGTAATAGGTACCGAAGTGGCTGATCTCGGTCCGTATGATTCAAGTTGGGAAGATCCTGCATCACTGCCTGATGGTGTTTGCGTTTCGTATCTTGTAATTGCGCTTGACAGACAAGGAGAAGCGGATCATACTCATGGTGCAGCTGCAGGTTGGAATGGAGAGACGGTAGAATGGCAGTGTGGGGATTCTATTTCGCCGCGCACAGTTATGAACAATTTCAACCATGAAGTGACTTTTGATAACAGCTCAGGGCAAAATATCCACCATGTGAATATTACTTGGACTTGGCCTGATTATGGTGATGAGGATAATATTACTTGGAGATTATATCGAGTAGAAGTAATTCCGTCTGACATGACCTGGGTTGAACCTCTTGAGGTAGATATGTGGGGTATGCCCGGGACGCAGGGAAGTTACCATGAAATGGAGCAACCTTTCTTGAACTCAATCAAGAAAGAACGTACCTACTACTATATTTTCGTCCCAATGGACGATGTTGGAAATGTTGATTTCTCACCGCTTGAATCGAATATTGAAACGGTAAATGTTGGTAATCAATTTTGGGATCACAATTCTTACCTAATTCCTGAACCACCTCCTGAAGACCCGCCACCCTATGGGAGTGAATGGTTGGGTGAATTGTTTGATCTATGGGATCTGTCGGCCTTTAGGACTTCAGCCACAATTGCATTCGGGATTTTACTTCTTAATTTGGTAATGATTCCTGTTGTGATTAATCAAACACGTGGAGTCCGTCGTCGCATTAAGAGAGAGAAAAGGAGAATTAAGAAAGAGCGAGATAGGGAGTTGTCTGACGAGATGGCTGATGATTTGGAAGACATGTTCAATTAAAATCCATATTTAATTGTTGATTTTAAGCGCGACGTGGGAGATTCGAACTCCCGAGGGTAAAACCCACCGGATTAGCAATCCGGCGCGATGGCCAGGCTATGCGAACGTCGCAACGAGTCGCCGACCGACCAATCCGTCTTAAGGCGAGCGGAAAGATACTCATTCTTCTTCTGAACTGTTGATTTCTATCAATTCATCATCAATTAATTCAGCAGGCAATCGGGCAGAGAAAATAATTTCATCAACAAACCCTCCCTTTTCACGGTCACGTAATTCCATGACACGGGTACCCTTTGTGGCTTTTCCTGTAGTTTCTTTCGTTTGGTCTGCCCGTACCCTAATCATCATACCTTTACTGGTCAATAGGAAAATTTGGTCACCAAGATCTGGTATGGTGTGGACTCGAACAATTTCATCACCATGTTCATCATCTAGTTTCATTGTGCCTACTCCACCAGCACCACGACTTGTTTTTCGATAACCATCCCTCTCCTGTTTGTATTTGCCAGTTCGGTCATCAATTATTTTCTCGCCATTTTCATCTAACACATCATGCATCTCACCATCGCCAAGCCGGCTTCTCTTGGCCATTCCGAACTTTGAAAGTGTGAGGACATGTGTATCTTCGTTTGACGTAGCAATCATTCCAACAACCGAGTCACCCTCCTTGAGTTTCATTCCCCTGACGCCAGCGGTAACTCTTCCTTGCACCTTTACAGTAAATCCAGTTGAACCGTCGGGTAGCTCCTTGGTTTCACTAGGTTTGAATCGGCACGCTCTTCCACCTTTTGAAACCATTACGACATGGTCATCATCAGTGGCCTCGCGAACAGCAACAAGGGTGTCATTCTCAGTTTTGAATTTCAATGCATATTTACCATTTCTATTTATTCTAGTATAGTCGGCGAGTTTTGAACGCTTTACAATACCTTCATGTGTAGCAAAAATTAGATAATGGCCATCAGGATTTTCTTGTAATTCCTTAGAAATTGGGAGTATTGTGACTACATTTTCATCTTCACGCAATCTCTCTATTAAATTTCTAATATGACTTCCCCGGCTATGTCTGCTACCTTGTGGAGTCTCCCAAGCCTTTAGGCCGTAAACTCTTCCTTGGTCAGTGAAAATAAGTAGTCTATCTTTGCTAAAACAAGTGAGGATTGATTTAGGGAAATCTTCATCTTTTGTTGTGACTCCCTTTAGCCCTTTACCCCCTCTATTTTGAACGCGGAATGATTCCACAGGAAGATGGCGAATGTAATTATCTTCAGATAGTGAAATTACAATCGCTCGTTCCTCCACTAAATCTTCCCTATCCATTGAGAGTGGCATCGGGTCAATACCGGTTCTCCTTTGATCCCCGTGTTTCTCGACCATCTCATCTAATTCTGATAATATTATCTCTAGTTGCATTTTACGGCTGGCCAAGATTTCTTTAAATCCAGCAATTGCAATTTTTAGTTCGCTAAACTCATCATCGACTTTCTGAGTGTCCATCTTTGACAGTTGATATAGGCGCCGTTCTGCAATTGCTTTGGCTTGCTGTTCTGAGAAATCAAATGGCGCAATATTTCCGAATTTTACTTCACCACGTAATATTTGTTCAAAATGTTCCCGACTTTCAGCACCCTTTCCAGCAGCTATGACATCATCAATTCGACCTTGTGCTTTTACCAAACCTTCCAAAACGTGTGCTCTGGCTTCGGCCTTTCCAAGGTCGAATTCAGTTCTTCTCTTGATGACCTCTTCTCGATGTCGGACGTAGGCGTGAAGAATAATTGGAAGAGTTAGTTGAACCGGCTCTCGATTGATGATGCCCATCATATTTGCAGAATATGATTCCTGCAACCTACTTGATTTGTAAAGTTGATTAAGAACAGCATGAGGGTCAGCGTTCTGTTTGACTTCGATGACAACTCGAATACCTTCTTTGCTAGATTCATCGCGAATGTCTCGAATACCTTTGACCTGTTCTTTGCTTACCAGTTCGGCAATCCCTTCCAACATTCCAGATTTCTTCACTTGATATGGGATTTGATGAACCACAATTTTCTTACCGTTTTGATCATCAAAAACCTCGCATTGAGCGCGAACATGGAATCTACCATGGCCAGTTTCATACATGTCGTTAATTCCATCAATTCCATGAATAGTTGCTCCGGTAGGGAAATCTGGGCCTTTTATGTGTTGCATATATTCTGCAATTTCAATACTTGGGGGTTTTTCAGGGTCTCCTTTTTCTTCCCCTTCTTCTATGATATGTTCAACATGCATATGAATCGCAGAAGCGACTTCTGTAAGGTTGTGAGGGGGGATTTTTGTAGCCATTCCAACAGCGATTCCATCACTGCCATTGAGTAGTAGGTTTGGCAATCTTGCAGGCAATACTTGTGGCTCTTGCTCGGAATCATCGAAGTTTGGTTGAAAATCTACAGTATTTTTCTTTATGTCTTCTAACATATGCTTGGCTAGACGATCTAGCCTACTTTCAGTGTATCTCATGGCTGCTGCTTTGTCACCATCTATGCTACCGAAATTTCCTTGCCCATCTATCAATGGATATCGCAGACTGAAATCTTGGGCCATTCGTACCATGGTATCATAGATGGATTGGTCGCCGTGGGGGTGAAATTTACCCATGACTTCACCGACAGAGCGGGCTGATTTAGAATAAGAACGATCAGATGTGTGGCCAGCTTCATGCATTCCAAAAAGCACCCTTCTGTGTACTGGTTTTAGTCCATCTCTGACTTCAGGTAGAGCGCGACCAATAATCACAGACATTGCATAATTAATGTATGAGGATTGCATCTCTTGATCGACGGTATGTCTAACCTGGTTGTCTTTTGGATTCGCAGATATCTCTTCATCACTCATCAAATATCACCTCATACATCAACATCCGCTTCAGAAGCGTGCATTTCAATAAATGCTCTACGTTCAGGGACATCATCGCCCATCAATGTTTCAAAGAGGGAAGAAGTTTCACCCTCGTCAGTGAAATCGTTGGCGGTGACCTTTAGCAATGTCCTATTTTCTGGGTCCATAGTGGTGGTCCAAAGTTGATCAGGATTCATTTCACCTAATCCTTTGTAGCGCTGGATTCCTATTTTCGCATCGGGTTTTTCCGAACGGAAAGTATCGATAATGGCGTCTCTTTCCGAATCAGAGTAGGCATATTTCGAATTCCTTCCTCGGGAAACCATGTAAAGTGGGGGTTGTGCAATAAACACATTGCCACATTCTATTGCCGGCCTCATAAATCTCCAAATAAATGTTAGAATCAATGTGCGAATGTGAGCCCCATCAACATCGGCGTCAGTCATTATGATGATCTTCCCATAACGCAATTTATCAACATCGAAATATGTTTCAGATTCGGCTAATGACTCTTCGCCTTCTAAAAGTTCAGGTGGATTTCCCACGCCCGCCCCCAATGCCTTGATCATTGTTTGAATTTCGTTATTCTGATACACTTTAGCCTGATTCTTCAACTGCCTCTCTACGTTCAGGATTTTACCCCGTAATGGTAAGATGGCTTGTGTTCGGCGGTCGCGCCCAGTTTTAGCAGACCCGCCTGCAGAATCTCCTTCGACAATATAGATTTCACATTCCTCGGGATTTCTACTTTGGCAATCGGCTAATTTTCCTGGCAACCCTCCACCTTCAAGAACACCCTTTCTACGCGTCAATTCGCGCGCCTTACGAGCCGCTTCACGAGCTTTGCTGGCTAAGACAGCTTTGTCGATGACGAGCTTGGCTACATTAGGATTCTCTTCAAAATGTTCGCCTAGTTTCTCATTTACTATGCTCTCGACAATTCCTGCAACTTCGCTGGATACTAATTTGTTCTTTGTTTGGCTAGAGAATGATGGGTCTGGATGTTTGACACTTATGACTACTGCAATACCTTCTCTGACATCATCGCCTGAGAGTTTGTCGACTTTCTTGAGTAGATTCCGGCTCTTTGCATATCGATTGAGGGATCCAGTTAGTGCGCTGCGAAGGCCAGACAGGTGCGTCCCCCCATCACGATTGCGAATGATGTTTGTATAGCACTGGATCACTTCGTTGTATGAGTCTGACCATTGCATGGCCATATCTATGTGTATTTCACCATCCTCTATTTCCCGCATCCCTTTGATGTGGATGACATCATTGTGGATTGGATTGCGCCTTTCATTGAGTTGTTTTACGAATTCAGAAATACCTCCGTCATATTGATGTTCAATAGTCTCGGTATCCTTTCCACGTTGGTCTGAAATAGTTATTTTCAACCCTGCATTTAGGTATGCAGTCTCCCTCACCCTTGTGTTGAGGATTTCATCGTCGAATTCAGTTATCGTAGTGAAGATATCCAAATCCGGTTTGAAAGTAATCACAGTACCTGTTGAATCACTGTCTCCAACAATTTCCAGCCTGCCTTGAGGCTCTCCACGAATGTATGTCTGTTCGTACAATTTCCCATCTCTTTCAATTTGCATCCTCAACCATTCAGATACTGCATTCACGGCAGAAACCCCTACTCCATGTAACCCGCCAGAGACTTTGTAAGACGAGTTATCGAATTTCCCTCCTGCGTGAAGTTTGGTCATGATTACTTCGGCAGCACTGATTCCATATTCGGGGTGCTCTCCAACAGGGATGCCGCGGCCATGGTCTTCGATTGTAATCGATCCATCCTTATTCAGGACAATGTCAACTACGTCACAGTAACCAGCCAGGTGTTCATCTACTGCATTGTCAACAACTTCCCAGATGCAGTGGTGTAGTGCAGTTCCGTCGTGGGGGTCTCCAAGATACATCCCTGGGCGTTTCCTTACTGCTTCTAGCCCTTCGAGGACTTGAATGCTATCAGCCTTGTAATCTGATTCTTCGGCCATTATTCCACTTTCCCCCCAGGGGGTATCTATGATACCCCCTGTGTGTTATTAACCCGCCGGTACTCGGTAAATAAACCCTACTTTTCAAGAGCTCGGTAAATGCCCTTTTTGGCACCCTAAAATTATTCATAAAGAGGCCTATTTTGGCTCAAAAAGTCATATTATCTAACGGTGTAAAGTCACGGTGAATGCACTATTGTTAAACAGGTACCGGCGGTGGCCGCCCACATGGCCCTTCCGATGGTGTGCGTATCTCTGGAAGGGAACACTGTAGAAGAGGTGCTCAGACAAGCGGAGTTGGCTACTGCAGAGGGGGCAGATATTATCGAAGTTAGATTTGATAAAATGTATGTGGAACCGGTAGAAGTCACAGCAAAAAATTCTGATGGAATTGATGAAACTTCAATTGAGTTGGTTCCGCGTTCAATTGATGCAGTAAATATCACTGAGTCAATTGAGCAATTGAAGAAGGGGATTGAGAAGCCAGTTCTATTCACCTGTCGAAACCGCAATGAAGGGGGCTTGTTTCCAGATGATGAGACTCTTAGAATTTCTATTCTTGAACAGGCTATTGCAAGCGGTGTATCTTGGATAGATCTTGAATTGTCTATTAATCCTGATTCAAGAGATAAATTACTTTCCTCTGCTAGAGAATCTGGGGCTACGGTTGTTGCTTCAGTCCACAACATTGAATCTACTGCAAATACTGAGGAAATGATTGAACTAGTTGAATCTAGTAATGATTTGGGAGATATCACTAAACTATGTTACCAGACCCACAATCACGATGATGCTTTGAGTATTTTTGAGGCTGCTTGGAAATTGAGGTCTGGGGAAAATAGGTGTTCTCTAATGGGATTAGGAATTGGTGGGGATTGGACTCGTATGCACGCGCCAATTCTAAATCAAGCAGTGGTTTTCACAACTCTAAAAAAGGGATTCAGTCTTGCAGATAAGGGTCTAATAAATATACAAGATTTAAGAATCGCATGGAAGATGTTGGGTCACACCGATTGACTCCAAAGCACCTAATTTGGTGGAGGTGGTGCGCCTTTGTTAACTGGTGGAGGTGGTGCGCCTTTGGTTGCTTCAGTTTCAAGCATGGGCATCAATTCAACACCCTGTTGCCCACTAATGCCAATACCTGCATTCTGAAATTTGTTGTGTAGAATTACTGGGGCTACAAGTAATAGTGAAAAGAGACCGCAGCAAACCAGTGATACGGTGTAATTTGGTAATGTAAATCGTTCCTCAGTCATAATAGATATGTCAACACTGAAATTTCTATGAGGTGCGGGGGTATCTGAGTCTCTCATGTTATCCCACCCATCTACAATCAGATACATCCATTGCGTTTCCTCTTCTCCTAAACCAAATAGTGCCCCAGAAGTCTCGTCATGATCCAGACTAACTGTAAAATCCACAGCTCTCTGCCCTTCATATGAGTGTACATCTCGATAAGGCATCCAAGCACTCAAATCCCTCCATTCTGGTGGGATCATGTTTAGCATATCTCTTTCTTCCCAAACACGCATAGAGTAATCACTTCGATAAAAGTCCCAATCATATTCCTGTATTAGGTAAAAATCTACCATTGGGGATTCTAGATATTCACTATTGTTTTCTGAGTGAGTTACGAAACAAAATGTGTATCGGTAACCAGAAGTCAAATTTAGCCTCAACCCCGTTGCCGAATCATTTTTGACTTCAAAAGAGGCATGGAAATCCTTCCTTAGTGCATCTAATGAACTTGAATTGTATATGTTATCGCCCATGCCGATATTCCAAAATGAGCCTTGATCATTGGGCTCCCTTACATCTCCGTCTTCTGCGTACATAAAATCATCATCAGAACTTCCAGTCAAATTAAAACTACTAACTTCTTGATGCCAATCGGCACTATTTTGTGAATCGTAACTACAATTTGATGCGGCACTAACTATGTTTGATGTCAGTGCTTCTGGCAACGAAATTGCTATGGGTGAAATAAGCAAAAGGCATACCATCAATGAGACAGCATTTCTTCCCAAATATTGTCCCGTCCGCCTCATCCTAGGGTCACCTGCGCCGCCGCGAAGTCACAGGACGCACATAACCCGATTCCTCACTACGCCTATCAGTAGTAGTAAGATGTTTGGGTTTTGGAGGTGGCGCGTGGTGGTCCATTCCAAGAACTCCTCCTTCTGTAACCACTGATGAAACATCATAATTCTCTGCTTCACTACCCGCCTCTGCTTCAACTTCAGTGGGTTGCCTCATCACTAACCAACCAAGAATTAGAAGTATGACTAAAAGAGAACCTAACAACAATCCACTACTCTCTGCTTTTGGTAGTAGGGAATCCAAACTAAAATCAGCCAAAGCATCATCTTGTTCCGAAGGATCTCTAATTCGAATAGGATAACCTTTCTCAGTGCAAACTCCAATCCCATTACACACCTTTAGGGCAATGAATAATTCCCCAGGTTCGCTCCAATTGGCCATTACAATTCGATCAGATCCTTCCTCAACCCAATCATTTGTGTTATCTCCATCATCATCGACATCCATGCGGTCATCTAAATCCCAACTGAATGTTAATGCCAACTGCCCAACGATCGATTCAGCAACATCGTGGTCATCGTCAGTGATTCCATTTCCATCGCTGTCGAAAAAGACATCATCATCCCACCAAGCATCGATTCCAAGAGTGCCATCGTGGTCGATAGCAGAACCACTCAAGAGGTATTCCCCACCAGAATAAACCGCATCATCAAATAGAGATGTAGTTACAATTTCAGGCACACTGGCGACATACACTTTTCGGGTGCTCTGATTGACATCCCCAGTTCCAAACCCATCACGTAATGAAAGAGTGATTGTATATACTCCTGGGGTAATGTAGGTATGCCAAACATTCGGAGAGTTTACTAATGGCGAACCATCACCAAAATCCCATGTATATTCTACAATCCCATTCCAGTTTGGATCACTCTCATCCAACGGGACATCCATGCCAACAAATTGTGCATCACCATCACGGCTGCCAGATGAATTGAATTTGAGCCAAGCACCAGGGGCTACAAATATGTCGCCTGAATTAGTAAATGTATGGCGCCAATTGAATTGACTTTCATCAGAACTCGGGGCATCTATTGGATTTCCAGTAGATGCATCACGTGCCTCATAAATGCTCATTGATGGAATTGGTAGTGGATTGCTAATGACAATAATATACGCCTTTGGAAGGGATGATAATCCTCGCTCATCAATTACAACAAGTTGTACTGTATGGGTTCCAGGTGTTGAGAATGTATGAACAATAGATGTCTGGTTAGTTACTGTTGTGTTGTCCTCTGAAATGGTCCATATTGTGGTCATATTTCCATTTTCTCCATCAGGATCCCACGAATGGCTTTGAAACATGTAGGAGGTCATAGTATCTCCATCATCTGGCCTATCAAATAGTGCTACAGGGCGTTGGTTATTCACTGTAATTTGTAGTATTGCAGTTGTGCTGTTCCCAGAATTATCAGTGCCAATAATTGTTACGTTCTTCAATCCCGGAGTTAGCCATGCAGGTGTTGGATTTTCATCACTAGAAGTAAGCATATCAAAAGTACTGGTTTTCGTAATTGTCCCACCATCTAGATTGACCGCTTCGTCGAAAAACCATTCCCAGGAATCAATGGTGCCATCATCATCTGTGAAAACAGTTGGGAGTGGCAATGGAGTTAGAGTATCAACCTCAATTGGTAGGTCAAAAATTTGCCTCGGAACTCTGTTCAGAATGATGATATATAGCGTCTGATTGACTGTAAAGGTGCCGTCACTAACAGTTAATGTAAGATTGTACATTGTCCCATTAGCAGTCCCATTAGACCAAGCATGGTCGGCTTCTATGTAGCCAATTCCACCTTCTGATGTTCCATCTCCCCAATCCCATTGGAAGTCAAGGTATTGATCAGGGACATTATCGTCAGTCATGTAGGCCTCAAACATTACTCTCTGTGAGGTTAGTAGAGTAATTCCACCTTGGACTTCTTGCCCATTGATTGAAATTTTTACTGACGGAGGAGTTGTGTCTGTGATATTCATTGACCAACTCTGTTCCAAGCTATTTTTACCTCCGATGTCTGTTACTTGCAGAGTAGCGTTGAAATCCCCAACCTGAGTGTAAGCTCGTGAAGGTGTTCGAAGCCAAGATTGCCCTCCGTCACCAAAATTCCAGATATAACCCACAGGGGATGCGTTGTGAGTGTAAGTCTGATTATTCGAAGATAGGCCCCAAATATCGTATCCTGCACCATTAAATTGAATCGGTAGCCAAGTCTGTGACATGTTTGATGAGAGGGTCCCTGTAGAAACTGGTGCCATATTGGCTGTTGTGGTTGGCAATGTTAAAACAGCAGCATTAGGTACTGGATTACCTATTTGATCATACAATCTAGCATACAGTTGCCAATCTCCATCCCAAGGGGGAGTAAACCAAACCGAACGGTTGGTGGGTGTTCCTTGACCAACTCCAATTGGAATTGTGATTTCATCATATAGTGTATTGTTGTGGAATGCCTCAATTTTGATGTCTAGAGATTCCCAAAAAGCGGTTGAATTAATTTCTAGAATCCATTCCATAGTGTCATCGATTGTATCATTATCTCTATCATGCATTCTCATGCCGTCCTGTCTGATAGTGGCAGGTTGAGAAATAAGTGTGGCAAATACGTCTACAGTAGCAGTCGGATAGACAGTCGCAGAACCACCTGGCCAACCGCAGTTGGCCATAGCGTAATCACAGTCATCAACTAGGCTTTCGTACCAAGTCAAGACATATACCTCGTCAGATATATTTCCAAATCCAGTTACAAGACCTGTGGCCATACCTCCATTGTAAACCATTGGCTCAGCAGTCCAAGTTCCTGTAGCAATATTTCGATAAACCAACCTTCCAGCGAAGCCAGTCTCTGAAGCCTGAACCATTACATTCAGCGGGGAACCTGTTCCACCTGTGAATTTGTAGGCTCTAACCCCCCAACCGTGTAAGTCGTCTCCTTGACGCTGCCAAATACTCCCCCAGTTGCTATTGGAATCTGTTATTTGCATTTTACAGAATTGGGTATTCCCGCAGTTCTGATACATGTCAACATTATCTAATCCGAACGGGTTTTGAGAATCATCTAATAAGGTTGCAATAGTAAAATTAGCGAAAATATCTGGCATTGTGTTGCCGATGTTTCCTTGAGAGCCTGGAATTGGGTTATTGGCAAGGTTAACAATACCTGTCCCTCCGGTTGCAGTATCTGAAACAAGGCTCTGAATGGCTTGCCCCCCTCCAAGTTTTGAGGCTAAGAATAGCATGAATAGGAAACCAGCACCGTAGTCTGCATAAGATTGGTTCCACCAACGTACAGATGTTTCAGGTGCCTGGGCCCATTGGTTTGCGTGACTAATTATTGTATCTGTGGCTCCAAAATTTAAGAATGCCGCCATATCTGCATTCCCCTCATCGATCCAGAGATATTCAAACGGATCACGTGCATTGTGCAACAAATGTTCAAATTCATGTGCTAGAATTGTATTTGCCCAGTTGAGGTCGTCAATATCAACATATACCGCTTCTCTAGAATTTGCTATACTTGGTGAGAAATAGCCACCAATGTTTGCAGGACCATCAATGTTGTAAATGATGATTTGGACTTGGCAGTTGTTATCTAAATCAGGCTCTGAACCAAAATATTGAGTATTCGTAGGATAGATTGAAGTGCTCCAAGATGATGCTAAATTATTCAGAACAGAACTTGAAATCGCTTCTCCCGATTCAACTAAAAATGCGGCTGTCGAAATACTTTTTTCAACTTCGACTGACATTGAGGCGCTATCCTTAGTAGGTACTGTTACAGTCTGACCTTCAGTCATTTGTGTGCAAGATTTACTGGTAGATTTTCCCTTCTTTCCATTCTCAAAAGGCATAACCAAGTTGGGATATCCTGCCTCGGCCCATGCCATTTTGTGTAATCTAGTCGCAGAATATACAGTTTCATTCTCAATCGTGATGTATGGCTTACCATGAATTTCAACATCGAAATCGTCAATATTTCCAATAAATTGTTCATTTACCGTGTAATTTTCACCTTCAGCAGAAGCCCCAGAAACCAACAATGGCCCTAGGGTCGCGCCCACCATCAAAATCGTCAGAAGCATAGATGTTCGAACTTGCATTACAAAACCACCATGAGCATAGCTACGCTATCTCATGTAATCCTTGGCTTAGGACCTATTTAATAGCCCATGGAGCATGGTTCGTACGCGCGAAGCAGGGGTGTTGTGTGGTGCCAAGAAATTATTCTATGAATCTTCTAATTTCAATCTTATTTCTTTCAGCCATTTTCTCTCAATTTTTTTGTGCAATTATTAGCGCTGAATCAGAACCAATAAACCAATATGAAGTAGAAATAATTCAAACTATTTCTCATGAACAAGATGCTTTTACGCAGGGTCTATTGATGCATAATGGTAGTTTATACGAGAGTACAGGTTTGTACAACGAATCAACATTAAGAGAGGTTAGCCCTGAATCAGGGGAAGTCATACGTTCAATTTCATTGAATGATGATGAGTTTGGAGAAGGTTTGGCATTCCACAATGGTTCTCTTATTCAACTGACTTGGAAGAGTGGAGTTGCCCACATATATGACATTGATAATTTTTCAGAAATTGGTAATTTTTCTTACTCAGGCGAGGGTTGGGGAATTTGCTCAAATGATACCAATTTTGTTATGAGTAACGGTAGTTCAGAACTGACGATTAGGGATCATGAAAATTTCTCAATTGTCGATACCGTTCCAATCAATTACAATGGAAGTCCTTTGGAAGAGATAAATGAATTAGAATGTGTAGGTGATTACATTTTTGCCAATGTTTGGCATTGGGAGTCAATTTTCATGATAAATTTGAGTTCAGGAGAGGTCGTAGGTGTTATTGATGCCGCCCCCCTATTTCCAGAACCTCATTCAGGTGGTGTCCTGAATGGAATTGCCTATGACTCAGTTAGTGACACTTTTTGGTTAACCGGGAAAAGATGGCCAATTATGCATCAAGTCTCCTGGAGACCCATTCTCAACACGAGTGAAGATGTGGAGGTCGGCCCTAGCGAATCCAATGATTCAAATGGAAATGTTTCCGAATCTAATGAAATGCTTCATTCTGTAATAGTTCTATTAATCAGTTTTCTATTTTCTTTCGTTACATTAAAATTGTGGGGAAATGGCTTTTCTTCAGTATCTGGGAGCCGAGAGATTGACAACCCCCTAGTGTCACAGGATGACTCGAGGGATTAGGGTGGCCGACTCAGATGATCGTGAAGAGCGCCTAAAATCACTACGATCTCGTGTTAG
>PBPH01000024.1 GCA_002725475.1 Methanobacteriota archaeon
CATCAAAGTCTCTACGTCAATCACCCATACACCACTGTGATAATGAGATAGGTAAATTCGGCCATCCCAGGCACCACCGTGACTAGTGTCTGGTTTGTCTTGAAGGCCCGTCTGGAAAATTTCTAAATCGGCGTTATGTGGACTAAATAACAACCATTCTTCCCCACCAGGAATAAAATGTTCCTCGGCGAAGGGTATTTCCCAATCATGAATTAGTTTTGGTTTGAAGGTCAATTTCCCATTTATTATCTCATAAGGAGTAGTATCAATTAGGTAAGCAAGACCAACCCCTACGCTAGTTTCTAGAACTTCAGTAGCAAGGAATGTTAGATGCATCTTTCCTGAAGGATATCCAATATGACTGGCGTCAACCATTTTATCGAATGGTTCCGCATAATGAATGTAAGATGCTCTGCCTCCATTTTCATTACTAGACCACCCTGCATCCGGGTCACCGTCACCATTCAAATCTGAGAAATTCATCCAAAGCCCTACTTCAGGTGCTCGCCATAGACAACCTGCCTGACTTCCACCTGATAATCTACATAGAGAACCATGCCATAGGTATTCAGCTAGATCTTTTTGAGGGTGGGGGACATCTGTAGTATCGAAAATTCGCAACCCTGCTTCCCAGTATGCGCCATAGATGTAAGTGTGTCCAAATCTAGGATCATTTGTATCTTCACCTGGCCATGTTTGAACAGTCATATCGTGAATGTAAATCCAACCACCATTTGTAGTCTCCCAACTAACTTCTGCCTCACCTACTTTAACGATTCTAGGCAAGTCCCCGTATGCTGCAAAATTGAGGTGGGCAATCGTAACCCCTCCACAAGCATCACCTGTCCCAACATCACACTGATCATAGTCAGGATTGGCTACAAAGATGTACCATTCTCCATCTATCATATGAGTGTAGAGATTGTGTGGCCCAGAAGGGTGGTCAACATCATACCAAGAATCGATATATTCGGGGTTGGCTTTGTTGGTTACATCAACCAAAGTGACACTTACTTGGGCTGGATCTTCCCAATTTCCAACGTTAGGGTCCGAGTTTCCTGGATCAACCAATTGGTTCTGTAGAATTACATATTCTCTCCCATTGTATTCTAGATACTTAACATCCAAAACTTGTGTGTATGGATCATTGTAAACTCCCATCACTGAAGTATTGTATGGGTTAGTAACATCTGTGATGTGCATCTCTTTCCATCCTGCTTGATATGCGTATGTATTACCATCGGGAGAGTCGGCGATCTGGACCTCAGCATTACCTGGTAAAGTTAAGGGATTAAAATTTACAAAATCTATGTTTGGGGTGCCAAATTCGTGTTGCGAAGAATTACGATGGTCGTGCCCCTCTTCTTGGATAAGTGGGTCAACCATTACCCATTCTTCATCACCCCCTAAACCTTCAATAAATGAAGAGGATAATGCATAAAGTGTGGCGGAAAAAATCAGTAATGCTAAGACGGTTGCTGCAATAATCACTTTCTTGTCCAATAATGCAGCGACTTTAGCCACAAACATATCCATATTACTCTCGACCTGTGCTGTGACCTTTTATTTATGGGTGGGTAACGCCAAATGATTCATGGAGAAAGTGCCGGTAGTAGTTTGGTTGGCAGCATTACTGTTATCCGTTACAGCAATCCTACCAGTGAATACTGTTGCCCACGATGCTGGAACATTCACTGTTCTAATTAAATCCGACCAAATTACTCCAAATGAGCCACAGATAGTTTTCAATGATTCAGTTTGGTGGTATAATGTGGATGATACTGAGAACATCACGCACCGAATAGTCTACGATGCTGACGGAGATGGACTCTACAATGGAACCCTGGATTGGGACTCTGGTAATCTTTCAAATGAATGCGACAAAGATGAATATGGGAATCTTACTGACCCCGAATGTAGAATTACATATGAAATCCCATTCAATGGAACCTGGGGGCCAGGCACCTACAATTACCAAGACATTCTTTCAAATGGAGTAATCAACAATGGAACAATAATTGTTCTTCCAGATAATCACGAAAGTGAAGAAAATAGTCCCCCCATCGGAGGTTATGAATTTGGCGTAGAGGATACTGAAGAAACTCTAGATTTACAAGATGAGGAGGATAATCCGCGTGATTGGTTGTTATGGGTTGCTGCCGGCTCTGGATTTATTTCCTTGCTCCTAGTTGGTGTTTTGCTAATGGGTTTAGGAGATTCATCTAATAATGAAAAAGAGGACGAATCACAACAAAACAATGATTCGGACATTGATGATATCGCTGAAGAGGAATGAATAATCCCCTAGGTCAATAATTGTCCAAAGCCTCAAAGAGGAATCGTTGGTCAGCGAGACACAAGGGCGCTTAGCTCAGCTTGGAAGAGCACCTGGTTTGCAACCAGGTGGCCGGGGGTTCAAATCCCCCAGCGTCCACCACCTATCTAATTATCATATTAGAGCCCGTGCGGTTTCAGAGATCGAATGACAACACACCATAATGAGCCCCCAAATTTGGATGATGAGTCCCTGCATAGCCTTCGTGAAGCGATGATTAATGGTCAGATAAAAGATAGAGGAATCACAGCTAAGCGAACTATTGCTGCCATGAGGGGAGTGCCTCGTCATGCGTTTTTGCCACGGCAAATGTCGAATAACGCATACGATGACAACCCACATCCAATAGGGTTTGGCCAAACCATTAGCCAGCCATACATTGTTGCTCTAATGACTTCACAACTTGAATCTCTACCAGTGGGAAGCAAAATTCTTGAGATTGGATCTGGATGTGGTTATCAAACCGCAATACTCGTAGAAATGGGGTTCGATGTGCATTCGATTGAAATTGTTCCTGAACTTGTTGAGCGCTCTGAAAATATCCTATCAAATCTTGACCTCTCACCAGTTTCCATAACTAATGGTGACGGAAAACTTGGCCTTCCAGAAATTGCTCCATTCTCAGGAATTATAGCTGCCGCTTGTGGAGATGTTATTCCAGAAAATTGGCTAAATCAACTTGCCACGCCTGGAATAATTGTTGCCCCCGTAGAGGGAAAAAAGAATCAGCACCTAATTAGAATTGACAACACTGAGCGTGATGGTGCAATCCAACAAGTCATTTGTCCTGTCAGATTCGTCAGATTGCATTAACAGATTCAATTGTATGGTGCGTCGCCTATTTTTTGTAGCAACCCCTCTAGAAGTCTTAGCAATCCCCTTAGAGTCACTTCACTGACACCTGCAACTTCACAAACGTCCGCCTGTGTTCTAGCAGTGCCGCATCTTTTAGCAGCCTCGTAAATCAATACACCTGCAACACCACTCGGTTTCTTACCTTGCCATTCAAGAGATTCACCAACTCTATCCCAGAGCCAATTTGCCATTCCTAGAACTTGAGGAGGTAATCCAAGGTCACTGTTGAATTTGTCAAGATATTCAGCAGGTCCTGTGATTTTGTGAGCCCCCAATTCTCTAGAAACAAGCCTAATTGTTCTCTTCAACTCTTTCATTTTCATTTCATCTTCCATATCAAATGATTGTGCAATATCTTCTATTCTTCTTGGAATGCCAGCCTCTCTTGCCGCGATATAAACACACGCTGCAGAAACACCTTGTATACTTCTTCCAGTTACAAGTCCTTTTTCCGCAGCTTTTCTGTAAAAGCCAGCAGCCTGTTCCTGCATTTGTCTTGGAAGGCCGCTCTTGTCTCTAATGAACTGCATCGCCTTGACTAGGTTTCTTGCTCTGCTGCTCCTAGTCTTAGACCTGTCATCTATTACAGCCCTTCTTCTCCAATCCCTTAGAGCCTTGCCTGAAATACCATGCATCTTTGCTTTTGAACCCATCAAATCACCCTTGCTAATTGTGGTGTTTAATCCCTTATCTGAAAGTGTCAGTGTGGATGGCGCACCCACACGTGATCTGTCCGGCCCATCTCCATGGTTAACCCACTCAGCACCCTTGTCAATTACATCTGATTCTGCAACCAATCCACATGCTTGACAAACTACTTCGCCCCTTACATCATCCAAATCCCATTCAATTGCACCACACTCATCGCAAGGGCCTTCGTGCCCCACCATCTTTCGGACTTGTGAAGGTCGCCTTCCTGGTCCGAATGTGTTTCGGTTAGCATGTGCTCTCTTCTTGATTTCATTCTTTTGTTTCTTCATCTCGCTGCTTTTCTCCTCTTCACCCATATTGTACAACCTCCGGTTACATAGTTAGTTGGAACTCATAGTATTTAAACATGTGGTTCTTGCTGTTTGGTCATTTGCCTCCCAAAAACACCTAATAAAGCATATTTTTAGCAATTATTGGTAATTTTCAGTCCCCTGACAGTTAGAGTAAAAATATGACACTATTTCAATGATTTACTATCTATGAAAATTTATGAAATTACTGAATTAAGTGAAAATAACATCATGAATTGTTACTAAAACAATCAAAATGATATTGCTCTTTGTCGAATTAAACATGGAGATAGGATAGTGAAGTTCATTTGATGGTCGCGGCACGACAGCATTCGTCATGCCTGCGCAAGTTGTATTAGGTGCCCAATGGGGAGACGAAGGAAAGGGGAAATTGGTAGATCAATTGGCCCAAGATTCGGATTGGGTTGCCAGATTCCAAGGCGGGAACAACGCCGGCCATACAATCGTTCTTGGAGACCAAGTATTGAAACTTCATCAGTTGCCTTCTGGATTGACCAATCCGAATTGCCAACTAGTGCTAGGTGCAGGAATGGTTGTAGACCCTTGGGTCTTGGAAGAAGAACTTGATAGGTGGAAGGAATCGTCGAACGAAACTCCTGAAGGTGAGAGGTTGTGGATTTCTGAAAGGGCTCATGTTAACCTTCCATTCCATAGGCTATATGATGGTGCTGACAAAAAAATAGGGACCACTGGCAGAGGCATAGGGCCCACCTATCGAGATAAAATTGAAAGGGTTGGAGTGAGATTCTGTGACCTGAAACATAGACGAGAAGATCCTAACTGGCTTACAGAAAACTCCGCTAGAATGACATCCCAACTTGAAGCACATGGAGTTGAAGGCGAAATCTCTGCTGCAGACCTAAAAGAATCACTAGATTGGGTAGAGGACAGATTTGGTGCAGCAATCAAGCCGACTGGTTTGATGCTCGATTTGGCTCTAAGGCAGGGTCAAAACGTTCTACTTGAGGGCGCCCAAGGGAGTTTATTGGATATTGATCATGGAACTTATCCATTTGTTACATCATCAGTAACGAGTAGAGCTAACGCCACACACGGAGCCGGCATTCACCCTGGACAAGTAGGAGAGGTGTATGGTGTTGTCAAGGCCTACACCACGCGCGTGGGCCACGGGCCATTCCCCAGTGAATTGTTTGATGAGGTTGGAGCTTACATGGGTGAAATGGGCCATGAATTTGGGACCACTACAGGGAGACCTAGGAGATGTGGTTGGCTAGATTTGGTTGTTCTAAGGCATTCTCACAGACTGAATGGTTTCACACAACTCACTCTCACAAAATTGGATGTCCTTGGGGGATTAGATGAATTGGAAGTGGTTGTTGGATATGATTTAGATGGACAACACCTCAGTGAAATGCCAGCTTGTGCCGAAGATCAAGCACGAGTCACATGCATTACAGAAAAAGTGGCTGGTTTTGCACACATGGATACAAGCGAATGGTTGGAACTAGCACGTAGAGCGAATAGTGAGGGGGTGGGTTATTCGGCCCTGCCTCAAGGGGCGCGCGAGTATGTTGAGAAAGTTGAAGCATGGCTTGGAATACCCATTACTTCTGTTGGTGTTGGGCCCGATCGTGATGCAACGGTGTTCAAAGTATGAGCGTTAGAGTCAAAGCATAGTAATCAGGGGGATGAAACATGAGAGGAGGGCCAAAGAGAAGACGAATACCCAAACCCAAGGGGAGAAAACCAAAGAAAACGCGCTCAATGGCTGCTATTGACCCAGAGGTTCCTTGCCAAGTTCCAAGTTGCAAGGAGTTTGCTGATACTGAACTTGGTGGGCGTTCAATTGCATATGATAATGCAATTGACGTGTGGGAAAATATTCCTGAAGGTCCTAGAAGGGTAAAAATTTGTAGAGCACATTACAAAGAATGGAAGAAATCTAAGAAGGATGATGAGACCGAATGGTCTTGAAATGATGTAGATTCAAATTCTACGTTCTTTGTTCTTGAGGCGCAGACCTTTGTAACCACACTTTCTGCACTTAGCAGCCTTCAGGCCGTTTCTAGCATTGCACTTCATGCAGATGCGAACCTCTAGTAGGCGCTTTTCAGCCTCAGGGAACCTTGCCATCGAGGCCGCCGACCTGCTCCCGATATATAAGCCCAAACCCCCCCGCAACTAATTGATATCAATGCGAGTGGTGAGGCTTCCGGGCATCCATCATGATGCCTCCTGTATATTGGTTTCAGGTGAGGGGGAAACAGTAATCGTCGATCCGGGAACTTCTTGGTACCAAGCAAATGTAATTGAGAGGATTGAAGCAAAATTGGATGGTCAGCCAGAGGTAAGCAAAATTTTGCTAACGCATAGGCACTACGATACCGCTGGAGCCTCCAAACACCTTTCCGATTATTGGGGAGTTAGTTGTCATATTCACGCTGATGGAGTTAACGCATTGCGTGGTGGAGATCTTTTCACTACGTGGGCTTCAAGATTCAATTCCGATATGCCTGCAGTTAATGCAGTGCCTTTTGATGATGAAGAGGTGTTTGAATTAGGAAATGGTTCTCTTGAGGTAATCCATACACCTGGGCATACTTCCGACTCTTGCTGTTTCTGGATAGAAAATGAGAGGATATTACTTGCAGGTGATTTGATCCCAAAGCGGGGGCATATCTCAAGATGGGATTTGCCCACCGGGTGCTTACCCGACCTTGTAGAAAGTATTGATTATCTACTAAAGATGGAAATTGAACAGTTAGTTCCAGGGCACGGGGAAACAATAGTTGGTGCTGCAGCGGTACTTGCCGAACTTGAACAACAATTTGAGGTACTATCTGAAATTCTTGAATCTAAAGGAGTTCGCCCAAAACTATGGCCTAGACCGCACCCCACTTGTAACTGGTTCACGCCGGAGCCGCCGTTTTCAGAGTAAGTTGGGTACTTTTTCTTCTATTAGGTGGAATTGGTGGTTCAAACAATCTCCTTGCTGGAGTCATTGCATCTCCATTCCACTGGCGAACATCGCGAACCCACCCCGAATGGATTGTTAGAATTTCTTCGTTTGAACTTATCAACCCAATAGCCCCATCCAATTTCAACAATTTTAACGAACCTTTAGGGAGACTTTCGTCAATGGCATGTATCTCTCCATTATCTAGACCTGCAATCACCATCTTCTTTCCACTTGCCTCATGAACACTTAGTGCTGTAACTCTACTCACTGTTAATTGGAATGATTGGTCTAACTTCATTTCAGGATAGGAGATGGTGCGAACAGCACCAGAGTGATCACCTACGATTAATCGAGATATGTTACCCTCAGAATCTTGAAATCCCATCATGACTGTTACTCTACGAGGTAGTTTTACTACTTTCTCTCTCCCATTTACAGGCTTGAAAATCAACCTACTATCTGCATGTGCAGTTACTATTCCGTTTGGCATTACGATACTTCTGACTACTTGGGCCACCATGTTTAGAATCAAACGCTGCCACACTACCTACTTTTCCAGCGGAGGGGTGGCTGAAACTGAAAGTGAAGATGGGGAATGAGTTAATTCAACAACCTGCATGCCGCAGGCATGGTTCGTTTGGCCACCCCCACTTTACTTTGCGTCATTCTTCTCCTGCAGAGCTTTGCTGCAACATTAGATTCTCCTACTATCGAATATAATAATTCATCTCTTGATGAAGATAATCCACCACCTTTTAGAACGGCAGAAAATAATGATGAGCCAAGTATTTCGTCTCTAATTTCAACACATGTAGAAGATACGAAATTTCTCCTCCCTTCCAATTTCACTACTCTTGATTTTACCATTACCAATTCAAGTGATTATATCTTAGCAGGCTACTTTTCAGGAACCCTACTATTGAATTCTTCACATTCAATTTCTTCCCATTCTGCTTCTGAAGATATCTTAGTCCTCAAAACCGATTTTAATGGAACTATCATTGATTATTTCCATGCTAGTGGAAGTGGTGATGATCGTATCAGAGGAATGGATATTGATCCCTTTGGCAATTTGTACCTTGGCGGGTATATGGGTGGGAATTTGACTCTTGGTAACACGAACTACACCACTGGTGACAGAGAGGGTTTGGTGGTTAAATTAGATCAAAATTTCAGTGTTGTTTGGTCAAACAACGTAACCACGCATGGCAATGGAAATGAAATCGCTGATGTTGATTGGGGTTCTGACGATTCCATTGCAATTGCTGGAAATTGCGAGGGAACAAAAGTCAATAATGTTGTCACGAGTATTTCCTTTGGTTCAACAATATCATACAACCGATGTGGGACATTATACCTATCTAATTCACCACTGACCTACAATGGAATTCCATTGGGTGGTTCGGGAACAAACATGTATGTTGGTAAGTTGAACGCTTCAGGCTATTGGGAATGGGCTAAAAAAACCGAGGGTTGTAGGTCAGGTGCAAGTGGTTGTCAAGGTGTTGGACCTACCTCGAACTCCTTCTATTTGAATTCCAATTCCTCAAATGTTTGGCACGATAGTGAAGGGAATATCGTGGCACAAGGTAGTTCATGGTTGTCTGGTGCCACGAATCCAAATCATTGGTGCACTTCAGCAAACTCCGCCCGGGGTCTGATATTCGGAAATTTTGCTATAGGCAATGCTTGTACGCCTGGAATAATTACAACCAAAATTTCCAATTCAGGTACAGTGGACTTGTTACTTAATATTCACGGAGGGGTATCTAATGATTTTAGATCTGTTGGCGAGAATGTACTCGATGGTGGCCAATTAGGATTTTTTATGAGAGGGACTGCCTCAATGGAAAATGGGCAATTAATATCTGGAACGGGCCAATCTTGTTCAACTACCAGTAGCCCTCAATATCATTTTACATGGATGAATGAATCACTCTGTACTCTAGGTGGCTACATTCGCATCGGTGGTGGATTTGGGAATCACATGCTCAGTGAAGTGAGTTTAACCTCTGGAAACTCCAGCTCACCCCAAATCGTTGCGGCATTCTTGGCCTCAGGAACCATCACATTGGGCAATGAGGATATCATGCTGACCACTGCTAACACACCTATCGTCGCTCAAATCAATACCTCAAATACCTCGTCATTATATGGGTGGGGGTGGAGTGTTGCATTACCATCTTATGCTGGATATTCTATAGGAGGGACTGAAATATCTGGCAATGGCGATATCCACATTTTGTTTAGTTCGGGAAGGGATACAATTTTGCGAATCACCAATGACTCGGATGGGGATGGAAGTGGAAAATATTCTGATAAATTCCCGAATGACAACACTCAATGGGGCGATTATGATAATGACGGTTATGGCGACCAACCTACTGGAAATAATCCAGATAACTGTGTGACTCAAGCTGGAAATTCTACAATAGATTTGCTTGGTTGCCCGGACTCTGATGGAGATGGATATTCAAATCAAGGAGATGATTTCCCAAATGAAATTACCCAGTTTAGAGATTCAGATTCAGATGGTTACGGGGATAACCTTAGTGGAGCATTAGGGGATGTCTGTCCATCGACCTATGGCGAATCAACTAGAGACAGATATGGATGTCCTGATACGGATTTCGATGGTTGGAGTAATCAAAATGATACCTTTCCTGAAGATTCCTCACAATGGGCTGATACCGATGACGATGGATATGGTGATCAATTGATTGGTTTCCAAGGTGATGCTTGCCCTGATACTTCTGGAAACAGCACTGAGGACCGTTATGGCTGCCCAGATTTGGATGGAGATGGTTGGTCGGATGATGGGGACGACATGATGTTCAACCCTACACAATGGTCTGATCGAGACGGGGATGGATTTGGTGATAATGAAACGGGCACGATGGCTGACTTATTCCCCAGTGATGGCACACAGTGGAACGATACTGACGGAGATGGCCATGGCGACAACCCTTATGGATCTGAAGGCGATTGGTTCCCTAATGACCCCGAACGCTGGGCTGATACGGACCGTGATGGAGTAGCTGATGAAGACGATGCATTCGCCAATGATGCTACACAGTGGAACGATACTGACGGAGATGGCCATGGCGATGAGATGGCAGGTAACCAAGGTGATGCTTTTCCTAATGACCCCGAAGAATGGCAAGATTCAGATTCGGATGGGCTTGGTAACAATGCTGATTCCTTCCCATTTGATCCATCCCAACAGACCGATTCTGATGGGGATGGATTTGGTGATAACCCTCTTGGTTCCGGTGCTGATAAATTTCCACAAGACCCCTCACAATGGTCGGACATAGATGGTGATGGTTACGGCGATAATGAGACTGGAAACATGTCTGATGCCTTCATTACCGATGCTACCCAGTGGGCTGATAGAGATGGTGATGGATATGGAGACAGTCCGTTTGGTAACGGGGCCGATATGTTCCCGGACGACGCAACTCAATGGGCTGATCAAGATGGAGATGGCTTGGGAGACAATCCCGAAGGTAACAACCCTGACCCGTATCTGTTAGATTTTGACAATGATGGATACAACGATAGTATTGACATCCTACCTAAGCTTGCAAGTCCTGGTGACCTTGACAATGACGGATGCTTAGATGGGCCTGACCTCTTCCCAACTGATTATCGTGAGTGCTTGGATAATGATGGCGATGGTATTGGAGATAATGCCGATACTGACGATGATGATGATGGTTGGACAGATGTTGATGAGGACCGCCTTGATACAAACCCATTAGACCCATTGGATTACCCAATTGAAGCATTCCAGTTAATGGTTCCAGGAACAACCATTGGTTTGGATGGTTGGGATTTAATTGGAATCTTTGGTGGTGTTCCATTATTCACTTGGATTATATTTGGTCTTGTTACACGCAATGCACGTTGCCGTAAATTTGAGAAAATGTTGAATGGGGCTCGCACAAAGAAAGAGTTGGAAAACATTGCTTTGAAGTCTGAGCACGCGCTGATGTTACGTCTCTTAGGGCCACATCAAGGAATTAGGCTTGAACGCCTACGTGCGGAGTTGGATGACGCACTTGAAGGCGAAGGAATGCAATTCGATGAAGATCACACTGAAGTTGTTGAAGATGAAATGGCAGAGGTTAATGTTACAGAGAAGGTTGTTGAATTTGATTTTGAAGAGGGGCCAAATAACCCACCTGCTGCAATAGTTGCTGAAGGAATGGCTGATGGCGCACATCCCGAATCTGTTTCTCCACCGGATGAAAGCGCTGTTGGAATTATTGGCCAAGATGGTTACGAATGGTTGCAACAAGGAGGTGCAACTTGGTATCGGCCTGCCAATTCCAGCCTAGATTGGAAACAATGGACTAATTGAACAAACTAAACTTCGCCTAAAAGTTGTTCAAGAGCTGTCAAAACTTGGAGAATCAAAACACCATACTCCATGGGAATATTTGGATCTTCAGATAACTCTTCCAATTTGTTCTGAGCCATTGCAATTCTTACATCCATTTCTTTGGATTTGTTGAGAAGCCACTTTTCTACGGCATCTTTAGCTCCCGCACGGATGTTTCTAGGAACCTTAGAGTCATCCAATTGTAGGATTACTGTAGAAATCTGTTCTAGTTTTGTCTCGTCCACGGCCAACTGACAACACCTCCGAAAGCATGCTTACGGCCTTCCCGAACCGCACCCCATTTATGGCACTTACCTGTGAGGGCGCATGAAGGACATGGTCACGCCAGATGAAATTCTCACCTATGCACGGGTAACAACTCTAGTTCTGTGCATCGCAGGAGCAACCTATCTAGACCTGAAAATTAGACGTGTTCCAAACGATTGGTGGATATCCTGGTCTAAACCTGCACTCTTTGTTCTCTGTCTAGAATTATGGGTTCTAGAAGCTGATTGGACCATTTGGCTAACTGCTTCAGCAATGGTTGCTTACGCCTCTACCGCAGTGATTGGCCGCCCTACAATAGAAGATATACGAAATGGATCACCAGAAGATGTACTTGTAAGTGGTTGGTATCTAGTATCATTTGTGGGACTTGTTGGAGGTGTCATGCGCCACCTTACACCGTTAATGGATGGCCTTGGTTTTGGTTCAATGGTTGGTTGTGATTACTGTTCAAGTGCTGCGGAAATTGATGCTGCCTATCTTTGGGGGCAAATGATTCTAATTGGTGCTGTTTTACTATTTTTTGAGATGTGTTATCAACTAAGAATGTTGCATGGTGGTGCAGATGCAAAAGCAATGATGTTTGTAGCACTATGCATGCCAAATTGGGGAATACTTCCCCCGGCAGATACTGCGCTAATGCCACCAGCACTTTCTCTATTGATTTGGGGGGCACTTGTTTTCCTAGTCCTGCCCATTTACGTATTTGTTCAAAACGCCATTAGTGGGGACGCTGGGAATTTACGAATGGCATGGCATGCACGTCGGCTCCCACTCTCCACAATCTCAAAACGACATGTTTGGTTACTGGATGAAGTAATGGAAGGCCCAGATGGTGAAAAGAAAATCGTAACTAAAATGCGCCCAAGGCGTGGTAGCCGCAGTGAATCCAATTTGGAAAAGGTTCTCGAAGAGTTGGCAGAACTTGGTGCGGAAAAAGCATGGACTACCGAAAAATATCCATTCATGGCTTTCCTAATGATTGGGATTCTCCCAATGTTATTGCTTGGGGATCCTGTTTTAGTGATACTAAATTTGGTAGGGCTACCATAATAAGAGGATTGATGGAGTAAGAAATAGTCGCATATCGTGGGTGAAGTAGATGAAGAGGGATGAGCGTTTTTCAGATTCTGAAGATGCCCTAACTGCAGTAATTGAATTTCTAACCGCTTTCGTACTATTCCTAATCATCTTAACTGCTTTCTTTTCACTTGCAGGATTACAACTTGGCTCTAATCATCCTAAATCTGACCAATTAGACGATTATGCTCTTCAAGGACTGCAAAAATTGACTGGTAATTCGGGTTGGTATGTTCCAATCGACGAGTGGGGTGACCGAGATATTGCAAATGGAACAGCGGATTGGCACCACTACAACGCAACAGAATTGCTCGACGGTTCGGTTCAACCTGGAATTGCTGGCAATTTTGGAAAACTAGACGAAAAACGATTGGATGCCATATCAAATATCACTCAAGACCATTTCATTCGAGGATTAGGGTTACCAGATTGGAGTAGCATTAATCTCACGATTAGAATAGTTGAGAGTGAAGACCTCTCGAGAGTTGGTTTGTTAATGTTCCAAGATGGTGCAAATCGTGATGCTGCCGCAAACAGCGCTGTAGCACACCGTCTGATGATTATCAATGAAGAGACCGTGGAGATAATTTTCGAGGTCCACGACGCAGGTAGAACTCCTGCCAACCTAGTAATCACTGAAATTATGGCGGAACCTACTATTGGATTGCCAGAGTGGGTTGAAGTAGAAAATAGAGATGGATTCGCGGCTAACCTCACTGGATGGGGTATGGGGCGCTCTTCGGGGGGAGGCATTCACACCCTAATTGGAAATGGAGCACTAGCTGGAGGAGACATTCTACTATGCTCTGGAAAACCATCTCTACAAGGAAATCAAGGTGCGGAAATCATACTTGATCTTGGGCAATCGGGTATTCTTGGACGAGGGGCCGTAAATGGACTAAACATGTTCTCAGACACATTGAGCCTAACTTGGACTTATCCAGGTACTGCACAAACACATGCGCATATGGAAGTTTCATGGAATGATGACTGGGAAATCGAAAGCGGAGTTTCTCTTCAATGGGTTGGCGGGAATCCTTCAAATTCAACAAATTGGATTAGAAGTAACGGTGGAACTCCTGGTGCAAACTGAAATTGAATACTAAGCCCTCAATTTTTCCCAAATTGACTTGGTTGGCTTAGTCAATATATCACGCCTAAAGGCGTGCTCTATAGCAACGAGTTATTAGCGGAGGTCGGCCGTTGGGTATTTGTTAGCATGCTCGGGACCCCTCAGTACACTCGTGACCGATGTATTACTGGAATACACGGATTGGACGAAATTACCCGGGGAGGAATACCCTATGGGGCAACTGTGCTAGTTGGAGGTACTTGTGGTTCAGGCAAGACCACTTTAACCATGGAATTCCTTGTTCATGGTGCTCAAATGGGTGAGGCTTGTGCCTACTTTGCTGCAACCGAACCATCAGTAAAATTGCTTGAAAATATCAGACAATATACCTTTTTCGATATGGAAATGGTTGACAAAGGACTGATTAATGTATTTGATATGGATGTTGTTTATTCTTGGCTTGGATTAACAAAAGCGACCTTCGATCGTGATGATATCAATTCGCTAGTAAAGGCAATCACTGATATCGTAAACACCATTGGTGTTACAAGATTAGTAATTGACTCTGTAACTACTTTGTGTTACAAGATTCCAAATGACCAACTAATTCGTGATTTCCTTTTCACTTTGGGTAAGACACTGGCAACCCAAGGTTGCACGTCATTCCTTGTTGCTGAGATTACTTCTGCTGGTGCTAAAGCACATTGGTCTTCTTTCGGTGTTGAGGAAGCCATCCTAGATGGAATCATGGTATTGGGGGACATAGATAGGATGGGACATCTTCTAAGATTCCTGCAAGTTGTCAAGATGCGTGGAACTGATCACTCCAGGGCAAAATATGCAATTGAGTTGACTCCCATGGGTGTTATGATGACTCCAATGTTGAAGTGGGGGGTTGATTCAGATTGATTGAATTAGATCAGAGAATTGCAGAGCAACTTACAGAGATAACGCTCAATTCATCGCTTCAGGTACGCTGTGGTTCAAGCAATGCTTTCTTAGTAACCTCTTCAATGATTGAGCCGCTGATAAATGAGTTCCAAATGGGGGGCGTATACATCTCTGCCAGTAGGCCAGCCCCCGAATTAATTGCCACTTTTACTGAAATCGGCATCCCTGTTGATAGTATCCAATTTGTCGACTGTGTCTCATCCGCACTACTTGGGGGCACGGAAAATCCCTACACTAACATATCATACGTTGACAGTCCAATCATGCTTGAAAGCATTCTACTAAGGACCTTATTCCATCTTAAACAGATGCCTACTGAACAGAATTTTGTGATTTTGGATTCAGTCAATGCTTTGGCAATATACAATGAAGAAAGAATGCTTGCAGAATATCTTCACACATTCATCAACACGTTCCGTGCCCGCGATGTGCTAAGTGCCGTTGTAACAGTCCCTGACCAAACTCCTCCTAGTGTTCTTGCAAATCTTGACCTATATTGTACAGACTTAATTGATCGAGGACAAGTGGTTATTTCCTGAGGTGGTTTGAGTGGCAAGAAAAGTAACTTTTGACCTTGAGGATGAGGAGTTCTTTGGCGAAAGAGCAAGCATCGGGTCACCTAAGTTTGACAAGATGATGAAGGGAGGTATTCCGCGAGGTTTCACTATTTTATGCATAGGAGAGCCTGGCGGTGGTATGGATTTGTTCATGAAGCAATTTACATCAGTTGCCGAAGATCCTGAAAATACAATTTTGATTTCAACGGCTGAAAGCCAAAATGAAATCCTGCAGGTTTTTCGACGTTTTGAGTGGCCACTTGACTTGAAAGTAAGAACTATCGGAGAAGAGTACAATGAGAAAGTTCTAGAGAAAGATTTGGAAGCAAGTCGTTTCAGACTTGAAGGATTTTCAATGCAAGACATTCAACGGCTTGCTCAAACTAGATTCGTTGAAGAGGATAACACTGACTACCTTACTTCACTAGCTAGCCAGATCACATCTCTAGGCCCCTTCTTCCGATGCGCTGTTGACAATTTGGATTTCTTCTTCCAAAGAAATGAATCCCATAGAGTAATTTCGATGCTTCGTGTAATGCAAGCACATACTCAATTGAATCGCGGTGTGCTCCTCATTTCTGCATCTAGCGGTTCAGTTGCAGAGAATATTCAAAGAGAATTAGCACTAATTTGTGATATTGTATTTGATTTTGAAGTCAAGATGATTGCAAATACCTTTGAAACTCGTATGATTGTAAGAAAATTCAGAAATGCACCGGAAAATCTCCGAGTATACACTTACAGAGTCACTGATGAGGAAGGTATTACTCCAGAGACTGTGGACAGAGTTGCTTGAGGTATGAAAATGAATGGCTTTAGCAGACAGAGAATCTCCACAGATGAGGCAGTTTCTCCAGTAATTGCAACTATCCTTCTACTTGCAATTACTGTTTTGCTAACTGGCGCTGTTTACATGATGATATCTTCTGGAGTTCAGGCACCAAATAAAGGGGTTCCAATTGCTAAAGCCAGCGTAAGAACTCTCGATAACGGATATCAAGTTGTTACCATCAGTGAGATGAATGCACAGGTTGAGACGTTTAAGTGCAAGTTTCAATTAATCCCTCCTGAAGGAACTAATGTCAGTACATTATCGGGATATACCTCAGATTCTGATGTTTATGGTGTATCTGGGCAGAATGTTTCATTCCAAGACCGAGATGCTGGTTTTACTGTCAATACGGGTGATTATTTCGTGATAGACGCTGCGACTTTAGGTAGTGATTCAGGAGATTGGACTTTTAGGATGATTTACGAGGGAGCAGGTGGTAGAAGCAGCGGTGAAATCTTCGCTGTATCTCTGCCGGCTTCAAATTAGTCACCCCCAAAGGGCTTGAATGCACAATACCCACAGGAGTAATTGGGGAGAATGGTCGATTTAGGTAAATGGAAGCCTTGGAAATCTAAGGCTGGCGATAAAGGAAAAGGTGGCTCAGTCACCATTTCTAGTAGCATCGTAACTAACCCAATTGAGTGGCCACTAGCACCGTCTAAGAGCCATATGATTCGTTGGTTGCTTTTAGCAGCCCAAGGAGAAAAGGAAGTAACCCTGAAATTTGCTGGAAAACCAGGTGAAGATGTGATATCTATGGCTCGTTGTCTAGAACAACTAAATGTCAAAATAGACATTAAAGATGAGGAATGGGTTGTCCATGGCGTTGGCCCAAATGGCTTCAAACGACCGATCTCCGTCCTCAATTGTGGAAATTCTGGCACTACATTACGACTGCTAACAATTGCAGCAGCTAGGTTAAATCACCCAGTAATGTTAGATGGTGACAGAACATTAAGGAAACGGCATTCTGAAACTTTGCTGAGTATTATTGAATATCTAGGTGCAAATGTTAGTCATGGAACTGATCTAGAGTCGCTTCCATACCTAGTTCATGGACCTTTAGAGCCTGGTGAGGTGACAATTGATATTAATCGCTCAAGTCAGCCTCTATCTGCTCTTCTACTCTCTATGCCAGCACTTAACGGCCAAATAAGGGTAAATCTTTCCGGAAAGGGTGTTTCTAGAAGACATGCACAACTCTCATTTGAACTTGCACGAATTACCGGTTCTACCAACGAAATTGACTGGAGGCCCCATATTAAACTAAAACCTTGGAGAGTCGAATGCCCAGATGTAGTTAAGATTCCTTCAGACCGAAGTTTGGAATCATTTGCAATATTGTATGGAATTGTTCACAATGTGGAAACAAATATTGTCAATAAACCATCAAATGAAGATTCACTTGGGGCTGAGATTCTTGAATCACTACAATCTAGGGATGGACCTATTGAAATTGATCTTAGGGATGCAAATGATTTGCTACCACCTCTAGCCGCAATCCTTGCTTTGAGTAGCGGGGGGACGATTATAGGAGCATCTCACGCGCGTCACAAAGAGTCGAATAGAATTGAAAAAACTGTAGAGTTATTGTCTAATTTCGGAATTAAATCAAATCCTACTGAAGACGGGGTTTCAGTATTAGGAAACCAAACACCAATTCATCCTAAAGGTGTGGTAGAAACCTACGCTGATCATCGCCTGTGGATGACTGCTGCCTGTATAGGTAGCAAAGTTGGAGCTAGTTTATCTCATCCTAATTCTTACGAAGTTTCTGATCCTGATTTTCTCTCTAGAATATTGTGATGTTATCCGTGGCGCCCAAAGTGGTGATCTAAAGTATCAACATCTAGTTTCATGACTGTTGGCCGACCATGAACACAAGCCCAAGGGTTGTCAATGGTCCCCATGTCTGAAAGTAGGCGTCGCATTTCAGCTATTGAGAGAGTTTGATTGGCTTTCACCGCTCCTCTACAAGATTTCATGAAAGCAATTTCATCTGCTAGATTCTCTGCAACATTAAGTGGTCCGTCTTCTCCAGAAAACTGTAGTTCAGAAACAATATCAATAAGAAAGTCCTCTAATCTTTCATCCGCAGCAAGCATGGCTGGAACTGAAACTAACGATAACGGCCCCTCATCTTTGGTGAATTCAAAACCAAGCGATAACAATCTTTCACGCATAGTTTCAACCACTGATGTTTGGACCGGAGATAGATTGAGCAATTTTGGATTAATCAA
>PBPH01000025.1 GCA_002725475.1 Methanobacteriota archaeon
ATGGTGAGCCATCATTTCAAAAGTAGTCAAATGGCGTCCAGACCTTCCAACTGCTGCAACATCAGTTAGTCTAATACAGGGCTGTGAAATGGTCAAGGGGTTAGCGGGCGGGGGGATTACTCCGCCGGTAACATCTGGTTGGAAATCGGCGATTGAGGCGATTGTAAGATGTATGTCGTCGCGCCAGCGAGCAATGACCGGATATGGTGTGATTCGCTGATGATTCCGCTCTTCGAAAAATTTCAGAAAAATCTCTCTCATCTTGTCAATTAGCGCCTTTCCACGCTCGTCAAAACCAGGAATTAGGGGATTTCCAATAAATGTGTATTCATCAGCAACAGTATCTCCACATGTATCTCGATTTTTATCTCTGGTCCAAAACCATAAGCCACTCACGTGACACTTCTTACGGACAAAACCAGATTGATGGAAAAATGGTATATCAATATCACCAAATGCCATCCCACCGCGTCTCCTGTGCCCTTTCGAAAACGGGTTCTCTCTTAAATGAACTAATCTAAATCAGGGGGAAAGTGCTTGAATAGGGGGCTTAGCCCCCTGTTCAAAGGAGGGGGGTAGAATGTCTGCTGAGTGGAAGCAACATCTAGAACAGGACGGAGATGCTAGATTTCGAATCAAAGCACATGGTTCAATGCGAGTGGATGCAATGTTGGTTGCAGATGAATCTCATATTGATGCCAATAGCGACGATCGTTCCCCTGCACAATTAGTCAATACTGCTTCAATGCCCGGAATAGTTGGTGAAGCCTGGGCTATGGCCGATTGGCATTTCGGGTATGGTTTTCCTATTGGTGGTGTTGTTGCCACAGATATTGATTGGGGGGAACAAGGTGGTGTGATTTCTCCCGGAGGCGTTGGATTTGACATCAATTGCGGAGTGCGGCTCTGTTCCACAGCTCTAGATATAGATCAAATTCATGATTTGCCTGGTTTAGCTAAGAAATTATCGAACAGAATACCCGCCGGCGCTTCCGGTAAAGGTGGAGTAAATCTACAGTCATCTCAGTTGCAAGATATACTAGAAAGAGGTGCCGAAGCCTCTGCAGATTTGGGTTGGGGTCTCCATGAAGATTTGAAAAATATTGAATCAAATGGATTACTTGAAGGAGATAACAGAGAACTATCCGAAAGGGCAATTAAGAGGGGTTTAAAATCACTGGGGACCCTAGGTTCAGGTAATCATTTTTTGGAATTACAAGTGGTTGATAGAATTGTAGATGATAAAGCATCAAAGGCTTTTGGATTACGATTAGGTCAAGTTTGTGCAATGATTCACACTGGTTCAAGGGGATTGGGACACCAAGTTTGTAGTGAGCATGTTGCTGATTTGGAAACCAACTACCGTTCATTTGGAAATTCGTGGCACAGTGATGATTGGAATATTACTCTACCAGATCGCCAGTTGGCTGCGGCACCATTCCATTCTAGAGAAGGCCAGTCATATTTTGAAGCAATGATGGCGGCTGGAAATTTCGCATTTGCAAACAGGAGTGCATTGACTCAAAGGTTGAGACAAAATCTAGAAAGGCATTTGGGTAATGATGATGCTGATGTTGAGGTAGTATACGATGTATGCCACAATATTGCCAAAGTAGAAGAACACATAGTTCACGGATCTTCATGTAATTGTTGCGTACATAGGAAGGGTGCTACAAGGGCATTGGGTGGAGACCATCCTGAACTTGCGGATAAATTCAGAGGCGTAGGGCAACCAGTATTAATTCCTGGGGATATGGGTACTGCATCATGGGTTCTTGCAGGGCCAATAAATGGTTCAAATGACGCGTTTTCTTCATCCTGTCATGGTGCAGGAAGGCGACTTTCCAGAACTGCTGCTAGGAAAAGCATCGATGTTGATGAGTTACTGTCATCGCTTAAAGAGAAGGGGATTCATGTCCATGCTAGAACTCCAAATGTCCTAGCTGAAGAGGCGCCAGATGCCTACAAGGATGTGGATGAGGTTATCCAATTAACAGCCAAAGCAGATTTGGCTAGGCCCGTTGCAAGACTTAGACCAATTGCGGTAATAAAAGGATAAGCAAGTTCTTACATACAGTAGCCGCGTGTAGGTTGGTTTTTGATTGTTGGTGCAGCACCTGATTGTACTCCATCCGCCTCTTCCATAATTATGGTCAAAAGGGTGTTGACAAGTTTATGCAAGTCTGCATGCTTTGCCTCCAATTGTTCCAATTTAATTGTCAATTCATCGCGCTGTTGAGTCAAACTCTTCTGTGTCATGTGCATCCCTGAGGAATCTCTTCCTCGACGGGGCCATCCATTCGCGCCAGCATATAATGTTTGAGTATCGAATACGCGCGGCGCGCGCGTTTGGAAGCAAATCATATCACGCGAAACAGCACAAATCATTTTCAAGAAAATTAATGATTTACTCGTTATTATTCTTCCATTCAACTAGTTGTTCGATACTCCAACCATTTTCTCTGTATCCCAATAGGCTTTCATCAGGCCAATCTGGGAGTTCCTTCTTTGCCTCTGATAACCATTCATCTTCACTCATTTGGGGTGGAGCTTGTTCAGGCAATGGGGCATCTGCCGGTACTTCTGCTATCGCAGCTGGAGTACTAGTAGGGGTGGTTGTTTGGGTATTGAGCATTTTTTCTGCATATTCTTCAGCCTCTTCCCAAGCCTCTTCATCATCCCATTCATCACGGTTCCTCATTACAACAACAACTATTCCAATAATTACAACAAGAACCAAAATGGCCAATAATCCAATTACTAAGCCTAAACTACTTTCCCCACTTAGGAATCCGCCTTCAGATTCATCTTTCTGAACATCTATCTGAGGATTAAGGATAGTCAGTTGATTAGGATCATCATTCCACATTATGTATAGATCTGGCTTGCCACTATCCCATGCTTCCCATGAGAATGCAACAACTCGTTTTTGTTGTGGCGTAAGCTCACTAATGTTGTGTGATTCGTAAATTTCAAGGCTACCATCATCCAGTTCTTCAACAAGTGTAACGTTTACGCTTCCCATAGTTGTGCCATTGTTTCTAACTGTAGTTTGTATGTAAACATTAGTTCCTATCTTGGGTTCTATTTCATCAATTTCTACCTTGAATAGTACCGGATCAAAAATTCTGATAATTAGTTGCGGGGCTCTAGGGCTTTCAGAAGTCCCTTCGCCAAACATTTCGTTTCCAGCTCTATCAGTACCAGTTATCCAAATAGCGACCTGGTCGCCTTCTTCTAGTTGTAATTCATTCTTAGGGGTCATGTCAATAATAGATGAATAGACCCATATCTCTCCTATGTGCGTGTTAAATTCCAAATTTATTGAATCATCACTGCCTGGTATATTCAATCCACCACGGCGATAAACCCAATGCATTGTGACAGCATCCTCTGACATACCTCCTGATTCGAGGATGTTAACTCTTACATCTACTGAGGACATTCTATCCGTCTCAATTGCTGTTAGGACTCCTGGGGGGAATTCTGCTACTGGTGGCGTGCTATCGATTACAAGTGTGGTGTTTGTGTTAATTATAGAACTCCCTTGGCCGGGTATATTGATTATTCCAACAGTAACTAGTAATGAATTGGTTGAAGGGTATCCTACAGGGATTTCTAATGTGGTATTGAAATCAGATTCAGAAAGATCTAGGAAGACTTCAGAAGTTACACCATTTGCAACCATGGCGGCATGAAGTTGTAATCCATCTGGGATGACATTAATTTTACTTCCTGAACCAGCATAAATAACACTCCCAGTGATTGCAAAAATGTCGCCTTTACCCAAAAACAATGTTCTTTCATCAGATTCAGATAATGGTTCCGTCAAGTCATGAAGCATTTCAATTGAGGCTGATAATTGATTATCTAGCTTCCATCTGATATCATTGATGTTGTTGACATTTGCAACAGTTTCAGTATCATCAATTATGTGAATACCTGGCATTAACCAGTTGCCATGGAATGAATTTGGAAACGCCCAATCTATTACGAAATTCAATGTAATTCGGCTTGCAGTAGAATCAATTGGTTCAAGCACAACATCTCCCACATTGACAAAGCTACCAAACGGTGTTGTAGCTGATGATTCTCTCGGATCTATGTGAATTTCACCTGCTGGTGCCATTGATTGTCCAGCAAGATAAATCACGATTTCATCTATAGTATGGATTCCATTTTCATCCTCAATAACCATTGATACCTGGTGATTCTGACCAACCAATAAATAATCATTCACGGTATTCATTTGCATTGAATTTTCCAATAGTATAGTATCTGCTTCGATACCAATTACCATTGTTGCCTTGTCGTTTTCAACTCCAAAATCTCCAGCATTGTTGAGTGAATGGCCAGCCCAATCGGTTCCGCCCACATACAGGCTTAACATTCCATTAGATGGGACCGAAGTGACATCTATTCCTGTGAATTGGATTTGTTGCTCATTTGCTCTGCCAGGCATTGTAATTGGTCGAGTCATTGTTTGGTATTCATTTTCATCAGCAACATCATTCTGATTGGTGTCATCAACACCTTCTCTCCAATAATATAGAGTGACCTCTTCTCCCAAGGCTTCAGCATCACTGACGGTTAGATAAAGTTCTAGAGTCTGGAATGGGCTCCAAACATGGCCATTTGCATCTAGCAGTCCATTTGTAGTTAATACTTGCAAATCTGCACTTTCTGGAGGATCTACGTCAGTGTAGAGTATAACAGTCTCCATAGGTCCTGATTCATCTTCTCCTCCAAAAGAACCGCTTGCAGGACCAACTCTAACGATTCTAGAGTTTAGTGTTGCAACTCCTGAATCACTTTGCGTTGTCAAGGTAATGCTAAATGATCCATTATCATGACTTGTAGCTGGATATTCAGTTCCAGAAAAGTTAACTGCAACAGAGTATGCATCAGTCAGTGGCCTAAGGTTTGCATTGTCTTGGAAGCGAACGCTTCCAGTAATTGAAAGATTAGAACCCCCTTCTACAAAGAAATCATCGTTAGGGTTAATCGGAACTAAACGATCGAACTGATCTCTGACTTCGAATAGGTCTATTTGGAGGTCATTCTCAATTGCATTTTTCCCAGGCCCTCCCGATGTTGCGAATGCAGGAGCCAAACCTTCACCAGTTAGATTTAGGGCACGAGACATCCAGTCGATTTGACCTACATCGTCCCAAAACCAGGTAATATCGAATTTCCATTTAATTACCCATTCACCATTTACAATATTTGCGGATGATGTTGGGAGTAGTGTTGCCATTGCACTACTATTGCTAACAAAGTTACCTCCATTTGCTAAATCTGTTGCACTCCAAGATAGAATTTCACCATCAGATGCTGTCCCAATCAAGATTACTTCACCAATTTGGCTATTATCTGTCAAATGGTGGTGGCGAGTTATGATTTCGTAAGTCTGGCCGTTTGGATACATGGTTACTGGCGCAACGAATGGGCTGTTTGTAATCATCAATTCATGGTTAATTCCTCCGCTAAGTCCAACTGCTCCAGCATCGGCTACAAATGAAAGGGGTATGTCGACAGTTGGAGGGATGCTGCCTGCTAATTGTGTTGCGTGATAGTCAAACATCTGTTGTCCAAGTCCCGTAACGTTCTCAGAAATATCATATCCAATACTGATGCTTAGGATGTCTATTGATTCAGATTGAGTAGATGTGAAATCGAGATCGATTACTTTCCAATTTCTCCCAGTTAATGGGTCGGATAATGAGGTGGCTGCATTGTTGATAGATGTAATCATAGCGCTATCAAGTGGGGCATGGGTAATTTCTGTCAATCCAGAATTAAATGGTTGAGACTGTGAGTTTGAAACTGACATTATCAGACTACTGCTGGTAGCAGATGATGGTTTGAAAACAACCATTCCAGAATTTGCAATTGCTCCACCAGGGATAAGGAATTCAATTCCAGATCCTGTTTGTGATGATGTGATGCTGGATGTTGTAGTGGGGGCGGAATTAAGTGTGCCTTCAGTAGAATGGATATATGATTGCCATCCAAAATGTCCAAAATTAGGTGCTGAGGGGAATGACCAGTCAATAGTTCCATCATTAGTGACATCGATTTCTGGATTTAGTGTGGGTTGGCAAAAATCTCCATCAGCAGATGCTGAATTTAATTGTCCTCCAGATGATATGCTGAACCTAACACCATAACCTGGCTGAGGATTAGTGAAACCTATCATGGTGTTTAATCCGGAATTACCTACGATATTTCCTTGGCTATCAATTAGTTGAAAAGTCACTCCATTCCCTATTCCAGAAACATTGACGAATTGGATTGGTGCAGTGGATGAGACGAAATCTCCAGTAATTGTAAGTGGTGATGCAGTAGGGTTTGACCAGTTCCCATTTACAAGAGTCAAGCCTGCATCGACATCCCAACCATTCTGAGGATTTAGTCCAGTAAAGTGCCTTACTGCACCATAATGAACATCCTTGACTAATGGAGATATGAACGGATCATTTGTCCCCATGTTCACCTGTACTTTGGCCGTGGCGTAGATGTCTCTATTAATTCCAGCCAGTGAAATTGGGAATGACAAATTATCATATCCGTCAAGTGGATTACCTGCTGAGTCAGTGATAGTACCTGATACCCAAGTGCCATTGGGTGTTAATGCAGAAATATCTACAAATCCATTGCCCAATTCTTCAAGAGTAATTGTGGGACTTAACCAACTTCCTTCATTCTCAAAGAAATCAACTTCAACCCCCACATCATCGATGTACCAACCATCATAACTAATTATGGAATCTGATGCAAAAGTGAATCGGAATTCGACATACGATCCACTATAGTTTGACAAATCAGCAGTCGTGGTCTCCCATGGCACATTTCCCTGAGTGAATTGTCTTCCATCAAATACATCCAAATTTGCCAGCAAATGCCCTCCAAAACCATTCTGGGCACCGTCATACCATGATGAGCCATTAGCCACAACAGGGTCGAAGTATTGCCATGAACCATTATTGACTTTGATAAATACAGCACCACCGTCATATCCCGATTCAGCTCTTCTCCATTGGTCGAAACTCAATCTTGCACTTGCGCCAAGTGGAATGGTGTATCCTGGTGAAAATAGGTGGGTGACGTCACTTCCATCATAGTTACCATCCAAATCTACGCCGAATCCATAATTTCCAGTAGACCATGCACTTGGGCCAATAGCCCCTCCTACTGGCAATTGCCCATATTCCCAAATGTCTCCAGTACCTGCATTTGCAACATTCCATCCGCCAGGTGGCATGGTTGGTGAATCTTCAAATCCATAATGTTCGTGTAGCCCTCCAGCGCCAATAATTACGAAGGACCAATCATCAATTGTAGTTGAAATTCCGTAATGGAATGCTGTTCCAGAGTTATTTAGGGATTCAATGAAGTAAACTGTTGAATTACTGGATGACCCTGATCGGATTTCTATATCATTCAATGTCAGTCCTTCCTGCCCATCCATTGTTCCACCGTACTGAACAGAGCTGTCAGTATCAACACGATAACGAAGATATACGGTTGATTGGTTTTGGAATGCCGAAGGGATTGCTAAATCCAAGTTAACGAAGCCATTTGTTTCATCGGTGTATGTGGTCCCTCCAATGGTATATCCATTACCTGGAATGGCGCCAGTCCTTGAACGACAGGCAGTAGTTGTGGCACTATTAGTACTTGAGATATCTACCCAAGTGTTATTGTTCAAAGAAAGTTCCACGCAGAAATTATCCCACCCTGAACCTTCAAGGTCCCATTCAAGATTTGTTCTAATGATTGGGTTACCGGAAATCCCTGAGAGGTTTAGAGGTTGGATTAGTTGGAGTGCCCCTATGGCGTTATTTGAGTATGTACATGTCCCTGTCTGAACATAACATCCGTGGTGCCAGAAGCCAGTGCCCGCCCCAATGTTTTGAAGGGTTATGTTATCAATAAACCAGCCAGGTCGTACTGTACTATTGGTGTCGGTCCAAATTCTAAATCGGAAATCAATTTGAGTGGCATTATTGATGCCAGTGAGATTGTCTAGTTCAAATATAGAATGCTCCCATCCGCTATACGCTGTTTTTGCCCAAACGGGAAAACCATGAGACCCATTACTTGACTGATTTGCTCCATGAGGGACACTTGCTGAGGGGGAGATTGTGTTATTGTAACCTGAAACGGGGGCCATCCATGTCCAATTGCCATTATCTAGGCGATATTCTACCCATACCCCATCCATATCACCGTTAATGTTGCTTGGTGTATGGACGTGATACCAGTGATCGAATTCTAGGGTGAAATTGGATATGGGGTAGGGGATATTAGTTGCACCGCCACTAATCCATGCGTTGCTTCCAGTAGGGACGCCTCCATTAGGATTGGTACCCACTACTAGATTGCCTTCAGTAGGGGTGGCTGGAATTGTCCCATTGCCTACTGTATTGCCCCCTCCTGATGCAGGGGTGCCCGAATAATTTAGGTTAGTGGGGGTCCAAATTGCTCCGTGCCCACCGGTAGAAATGCCCGCAGCTAAACTAAGCAATGGGGCGCTATTAAATTCGTCAATATTGCCGTATGAGCCATTGGTATCTAGTGAGAGAATTCCATCGAAGTGAGAAGATGTACTGTCAAAATAACTCCCTGATGTGAAGTTTGAATTGGCAGTGCTGCCATCCCAACCACTACCATTGCCCAAGTTCGGCATATTTCCCGAATCAACATTTAGCCACCCATCAAGAATGGTAGAATTACCGGGGACAGACCAACCATCAATTACCCGAGTGTTCCCATTTGAGGAAATCACACTTGGGCCAGACCAAGAAGAGATGTCAGCAGCACTCATTGGTGTCAAAAACATAAGTAGAAAGATTGCAATTGCCTTAATTCTATTTTCGCGTATTGGTTGCATATGCTACACCCTCAATTACATGGGGGGACTATTAGTCCTTCAATCCTCTGCTTTAATGAAAATACGCCCCTTAGGGGCGTTTTCTTTTTCTCTTGATAAAAATGCGCCTAATTTTAGTTAATCATTCAGAATTGACGCCGAGAGGGAGATTTGAACTCCCGCGGGACGAACCCACGTGATTTCCAGTCACGCGCGATACCAGGCTATGCGATCTCGGCTACATAGCACGCGAGCCATACATCCCCTTTCATGATGACGATTATTCAATCACAATATGGGTCTAGAATTAATCATGGACACGATTAAATCGCATTCTCATCTCGACGGCCCGCTGCCACTGTGGCTTAGAGGTATAGCGACGCCTTGGTAAGGCGTAGGTCGCGAGTTCAATTCTCGCCAGTGGCTTCGTATCAATTTCTTACTCGGCGAATGCTAATGGAGCCAATAATAGCAATTTCGCAATTATAGAAGGGCGTTCTCTTAATTGTAGGTGAATACTCGGGCCCCCTCATGGAGGATGAGGTTTCCATTGGGGAGTCTGTTCAGGGGGAGCAAATGCACACTGGCCTCCGACTCTCAAAAATGCGTATGGAACAACGAATTTCAATTAACCAACCATGGCTAGAACCTCTACATGATTTGAAAGTAGAACTTTCATTTCATTTCAAGAAATTACGCGAAACATGCGGCCGCAGAGACGTTATCACTCTAGTTTTGGGAAGTCTTGCATTTTTGACTGGTTCGAGCGACCTTTATAGTGGCGAACTTTCAGGTGGAGGGGATGTTTGGAGAGTTGGTTTAGATGGACTAAATGCAATAGAATGGCAGGCATTTGCAATGATGATTATTAGTTTCGCGCTTTGGGTCGTTTTCTTATTCAGGACTCTAGGTGAATACCCCCTGATGAGGGAGAAAACTCTCTATTTGTTCCTCGGTTGGCTTGTTGTCCAAGGTGGGTTAATTGCTTCTCATGCCAACTCTCCAGAATTCCCATTTGAATCTTCTTTGTCAGATTTTGCGGGATTGATTTTTGGAGTGATTATCTTGGGTTTTTTGTCCTATAACACTTGGCAAGCAGTAGTGCAAACTAGAGATCTTCATGTGGAAACCCAACACGCCCACCCAGATCCCCGAGTAATGGCAGAAGCACATCGGGATCATAGCTTAGTTGCTTGGGGTTTTGTTCTAGTGTTTTGGTCCTTGACCACAATAATTGGTGGCTGGTTTGGAGCACATTCGGTTGCATTCCGAGACGCTTCGAATATGTGGCCATATAGGGCGTTGTATTTTATTATCGGAACCATGTCTATAGCAACACTAATGCATGTGCTTTGGTATCCTCAAATGATGCTGGGTGCAACAGGTCAAGAGATTGAAAGTGACCGCTCACGTGAAGTCAGCCGAAAGATGCGCGGAGAGGATTTTGAAGAACTGGGGCAACGTGGTAAATGTCCATCCTGTGGTGAAGATTCTCCAGTAACTAGATTGCCTACAGGAATGTTGGAAGTTGTGTGCTCTACTGAAGATTGTTTGGGGTCTGGCCCACCTGGTGAGAGGTGCCCGGAATGTTCATCCCTTTTCTCAAATAGAATTACCTGTGTTGGTTGCGGAACTAGCACCCCTCTAGGCGATCATCTTCCTGATGATGAAGCGTGGTGATATTTTGCCTCCATCGAAATTTAGAGAGGATTTCGCACCTTTACGCGAAGAATTTCCAGTTTGTTACCTTGACAATGCCTGCACAACTATGCGCCCCGATTCTGTTGTAGATGCAGTGACTTCATATTACACCAAAGGGCCAGGGTGCGGGGGTAGAAGCCCCCATCGCTGGGGTAATGCAGTTACTCAAAATGTAGTACAAGCTAGGGAGAAGATTGCCAAATTTATTGGCGCCTCCCGTTCAGAGATAGTTTTCACATTAAATTCAACTGCAGGAATAAATCAAATTGCGCGAGGAATAAACTGGAAAAAGGGAGATGTAGTAATCACTAGTGACAAAGAACACAACAGTAACTTTGTGCCCTGGATACAACTAAAAAATAGAGGTTTAATTAATCATGAAATAGTTAATTCAAATGACGACAATACTTTCAATTTGAATTCTTTTGAGGACGCCTGCTCTTCTGCGGGGGGAAATCTACGACTTGTTGCCATCCCGCATATAAGTAACCTAGATGGTGTAGGCAATCCTGTAAATGAAATTTGCAAGATTGCTCATGATTACGGGGCAGAAGTTTTACTTGATTCTGCTCAGAGTGTCCCAATTCAAAAAACCAACATAAATCAGTTAGGGTGTGATTATATGACTTTCAGTATGCATAAAATGTTAGGGCCGAGTGGCATCGGTATTCTTTTTGGTAAAGAGGAATCATTACAAAATCTAGACACAATTAGTGGCGGTGGAAAGACCGTTTCTAAGGTCGGTTCAAATAATCTTGAATTCCTTCAAGGGCCGCAAAAGTTTGAGGGGGGGTCATCTAATTATGCAGGAATTGCAGGGGCGAAAGCAGCAATTGAATACCTAGAGGGTGTAGATTTTGAATGGCTAGAAAGGCATGTAAAGAAATTGAATACCATCATTACAGATGGTGTAAAAGATCTAGATAGAGTTTCCATTATTGGACCTAGTTCAGCATCCGAAAGAAGAGGCATGACGTCAATGATTGTGGATGGAATTGATGTTCATGATTTAGCAATTATTCTTGATGAGGCAGGTTCAGTAATGGTGAGGTCTGGTTTCCACTGTGTAAATAGTTGGTTTGATTCAATGGGTTTTTCGAATGGTTCTCTAAGAACTTCTGCTTATCTGTATAATACTGAGGATGATGCACGAAAGTTCGTAGAAATTTTTGAAGAAGCGGTCACAGCGCTTTCATAGAATTTGAAAATAATAATCAATAGGGACATTACCGATTAAGTGGGGGGATTCAGAATGACAGATGGTTCATCGATTGATTGGGAAACTGTGGAAATGCCAACTTTTGCCAATGAACAAGAACAAAAACCCTTCTTTTCTGAGAATCGAGTTGCTATTACAATTTCAATTGTGTCTGCAATTTTAATTATTTCCTCAGTGACAATTGCCGGCGTAGGGCTTTATCAGTATGTTCTATCACGTGATTTAGAGAAGTTAGGCCCACCATCAGAATTTCTTGATTGGCAGGATGAATTCAGAACGTTGACAGGTTTAGACAATGTTTCAGCATCTGGTTCTGGAGTATCTCTATGTGTAGTTGATACTGGCATTGATCTAACTCATATCGATTTCAAAGACAAGTCCCTATCCGGCTGGAAGGATTTCATAAATGATCAACCAGATCCATACGATGATCAAGGTCATGGGACGGCAATGGCTGGTCTAATTTGGGCCGATAATTGGATGAAAGGCGTTTCACCTGATGTCGATTTATTTGTTGCTAAGGCAATGTCTTCTGAGGGTGAAGGTGTTGATGAGACGATCGCCGCAGCAGTTGATTGGTGTGTTGATTCTGGAGCAGATATAATTTCACTTAGTTTGGGCGGTGCTGCTGGATTCAACTACTTCATCAGTAGTACTGACTCATTAGAAAACTCAGTGAATGCAGCATTATCATCAGGCGTTTTTGTTGTGGCTGCAGCAGGTAACGACGGAGAAAATGACGATGGGGACGTTTCAAGTCCAGGATCAGTGGAAGATGTCATTTGTGTCGGGGGCGTTAATCGAGAAGGTTCAATTTGGTCTGGTTCCAGTGTTGGAGACAATAATGGTGAAATATTTCCGAACCCGATGTTACCTAGGAATAATCCGAATAAAAAACCAGAATTAACCGGTCCAGGAGAAGATGTTCCAATATTAGTGCCATTATCTCTAATTGATGAGGGTACTCTCCCATGGGGTTATGCATCAGGGACGTCAGCATCAACTGCTTGGATTTCGGGTGGTTTGGCTCTTCTTCTTGAGGAGAAACCAGAATTACAGCATGATGGTTCATCGGGCGGCTCAGGGGCTATTTCGGATGTCAAGCAATGGATATCTGAAAGTTCTACCGGGCAGGAATCTCATGATGACCACTATGGTTATGGTATTTTCAACGCTGAAGCTTTAATCACTTTAGGTAACTCATAACTTCCTCCTGAATTTATACAGTCAAATGTTTGGTACTTGGGTTGATTTCAATAGGGTCGGGCTGCGGGAACTCATCATGGGCGGAGCAGATGAGCCAGATGAAATGCTTGAAAACATCGTCTTCTGCCCTAATTGTGATGGTGAAAATAATCACAAAACGCTTCGAACTAAAGAACGTGGAAAGGGCGTTGATCATCTTGTGCAATGCCAAGCATGTGGGGGCGTTCAAACCATAGAATTACGACCCCCGAACGCTATAGATGTAAGATTCACCTTGTCTGAAGGTTCAGATTCACGCCAAATAGTAATTGAAATTGACGACGATGAAAGATTTACAGTTGGTGACGAATTTGAATATGGGGATGCTATTTGGGAGGTTACAAGATTAGAAATGTCAGATGCAACATCATCTAGAAATGCCTCATCTAGTGATGTAAGCATGGTTTGGGCAGTAAGAAGGGATTTAGTCAAGGTAAGGCTAACTTTTACAGATGGCGAGTTTTCATTTTCTGATTCGTTGATATGTGAGCCAGATAAAGAGTTCAAATGTGGTTCAATATTTGTTCACGATCAGGAAAAATGGAGAATACGCGCACTCCACAGTGGCCGAGGTAGAACTCTAAATGGTAGCATGAAAGCTAAAAAAATTCGCAGAATTTTTCTTCATATGCCCCCGAATTATGAAGATGCAATTGAGAAAAAGAAAAGGGAGAGGGGGAGATGGCGAGGTCAAGATTTCCCTGGCCGTGAAGAACATCAACAAAAGGTTCGCGAATCAAATATTAGGCGTAAATTCAAGGAAAAGAATGAATAATATTTTTCATCTTCTATTTGACCAAGGCATTAGAAGTGCTTTTGTGATATGCCATGCAATATCTGGATTTTCCCTTAATCTTCGATTACTATATTCATACCATTGTTTTCCAAATGGGACATAAACTCTAACTTTATGGCCCTCTTTCAATAGTTTTCTACGTAACTCTCCGCGAACACCTAGCAACATTTGAAACTCGTATCCATCCCCCTTATTCTTTTGTTTAGGCCCGGAATTAGCACGAGGGTCATTCTTTTTTGCACCCATGCCCACTTCACCGAGTTGTGAAAGAGCATCTTGAATTACGGGTTTATCATGAGTGGCTATGGCACAATATGAACCATTGCGTATCATTAGAG
>PBPH01000026.1 GCA_002725475.1 Methanobacteriota archaeon
ATCCCAACTAGTCATTTGATTTCTCAGCCTCTCATATCTAATCCTTTCATGCAGGGCGTGCTGATCAACCACATACAGTGCATCCCCCCCTTGAGCAAGAACATACGAATCAGCAAATTGGGCAAGAGGTTCCATTTCAGGTACGTCGCTTAATTTTTCGTCCAATAATGGAGGTTCATCTAGAGGGGATGTTGGAGATCCTGCACTGGAGTATCGGTGTAAATCTCTCTCGGCACTAGAAAGTGCAGGTGAAGTTGGCGATTGTTCTAATCCCGGTAAAGTCTCTTGTGATGAAGGGGATGTTGAAATGGGACGCGGTTTTTCTTCAATTTTCTCTTCAATTTTTGCCCCTTGGTAAAATGAAGTTTGAATGGTTGGTTCGACTTTTGGCAAGGGGGTGGCCCATGCAGGTGCGCTTCTAGCCATTCTCGGTTCGGCGGGTTTGTTATTTGGCGAATCAACCGCCCCCAAAGGAAATTCTTCGGTTGCAGGGGAACCTGTCGGAACCTGTTTCAAGGTTTCCTTGATAGCTCTTTCAAGTCTTTCAAGAACCCTCCAAGAATTCCTCAATCTTACTTCTCTCTTTGTGGGGTGCACATTAACATCAACTTCATCTGCTGGTAATTCTAGAATTAATACTGCAACGGGATGGCGCCCAACCATCAAACGTGTGTGGTAACCTCTCCTAATTGCTTGTAAGAAAGGTTGCGACGCAACTGGCCTTCCATTGATAATAATATGAACATCATCAGATCTACCGCGTGATATGCTAGGAGGAGATATCCAACCACTCCATTTCTCATCACCCGGTGCATCTTTATCAGCTTCGGGAGCTGTTAATGAGATCATGCCTTCACTTGAAGCCCCTAATAAATCGTATAGCCTATCTCGCATATCATTAGTTGAAGGAGTTTCTAGAATTTGCCTACCATCTACATTGAGATTAAATGTGACGCTTGGATTACAAAGAGCATGTGCCACAACAACATCTACAACTTGTGCCGTTTCTGTTGCCGGCCTTCGCTGAAAGGCAAGTCGTGCCGGTTGATTTGAAAATAACCCTCTAACAGAAATAGACGTGCCCTCGGCCATTCCTTCAGGCTCTAAATCACTTACATCACCGTCTTGAACAACGATTCCTGTACCTTGATTACCTGATGGCCTACTGGCGACCTTCAAATGGGATACTGCGCCGATGCTAGCCAATGCTTCGCCTCTGAAACCTAGAGTGTAAATAGCAGCTAAATCTGCTGCCTCTGAAAGTTTGCTAGTAGCGTGACGAGTTACAGAAAGTGTCAATTCATCGGCAATTATTCCGTGACCATTATCAGTAACTGAAATAAGATCAAAACCCCCTCTCTCAATTTCAATTTGGATTCTAGTTGCTCCCGCATCAATTGAATTTTCTAAAAGTTCCTTGACTACTTGTGCTGGTCTTTCAACCACTTCACCTGCCGAAATTAGGCCAATCGTCTTATCATCTAGTTGGGAAATTGGTATGCGAATTGAATCACTAACTTGCTCACTCATTCTCAAGCCGCCTTTGCTCACTCTTCTAACCATTCATGCTGGCCCCGAAGAATCCCTCTCAACTCGTAAATCAAATCCATTGCCTCCCTAGGAGATAATGAATCTGGATCTACTTCCTGAAGACGAGCTAGTGCTGCTGCCTCGGTAGCAATTAAACGAGGAGAATTATCCACTGGTTGTGTTTCTTTGGATTCTTCTACAGAATTTTTTGAACCACCAGTTGGTAACATCCAACCATACAACGACGATTGCCCCACATCCCTAGATAATGGAGCTCCATCTTCGCCAGCACGAGCACCCTCTGCCTGTTCCTCAAGGAATAGAAGAAGGTCCCGTGCGCGCTCCACTACGTGAGCTGGCAACCCTGCTAAAGCAGCCACCTGAACCCCATAGGAATCATCGCAAGGACCGTCAGAAACAGTGTATAGGAATTTTAGTTCATCACCTCTTTGGGCAACCTGAACATGAACATTTACCAAACCATCCATTTCTGCTTCTAAACCTACCAACTGATGATAATGCGTGGCGAAAAGACAGCGGCACCCTACTCTATTTGCAACATCCTCTGTAACAGCCCAAGCGATAGCCAAGCCGTCAAAGGTTGATGTTCCCCGACCTATTTCATCCAACAATACTAGAGAACGATTACTGGCTCTTCTGAGGATGTGAGCCACCTCTATCATTTCTACCATAAAAGTAGAGCGCCCGCGACGGATGTCATCATGCGCCCCCACTCTTGTGAATACTCTGTCAATTAGACCGACTCTTGCCTTTTCAGCAGGTACAAAGGAGCCTGCCTGTGCTAAAATAGAAATTAGAGCAGTTTGACGCAAATAGGTCGATTTACCACCCATGTTTGGTCCAGTCAAGAGGAGGAACCTCCTTCGCTTATCCAATGACAGATCATTTGGGACAAATGTAGAACTCGACTCAAGTACAGGATGGCGTCCTGCCTTCAAATCCAATCGGTCATCCTCGGTAACTTCTGGTCTTGTCCATCCAAATCTACGAGCATGATGAGATAAGGAACAGAGAACATCAACTGTGGCAACTTTTCGAGCAATCAGAGAAAGCATCTGGCAGTGGCTCTTAATCTGGTCCCTTAATTCCTTGAAAAGTTGGTATTCAAGATCATTACCTCTACTTTCTGCATTGAGAATCAATTCCTCCTTAACCTTCAATTCTTCAGTAATGAACCGCTCTGCATTTACCAATGTTTGACGACGTGTGTATTCTTCAGGGACCTTGTCAAGATGAGCGTTTGATACTTCTATGAAATAACCAAATTGACGATTAAATTTGACCTTAAGTCTTGGAATATCCAACCTTTCCCTCTCACTTTCTTCAAGATTAGACAACCACTCTTTTCCTTCTGCGACTGCTTTGCGATGCTCATCTAACTTCTTTGACCAACCAGAGTTAAACAAATCCCCATCACGAATAGTAACTGGTGGCTCATCGACTAAAGCCTCACTGATTAGCAGTTGAATGTCCTTCAGGCTAAGCAAATCTTCTGCGCATTCCAATAAAAGTTCATTGTTACTCTCTGTTAGCAACGAATGTAACTTTGGTAATCGGGCAAGACTGTCGGCTATCGCAACCAAGTCTCTCCCGTTTGAACGACCGTAAGCAAGTCTAGTTGAAAGTCGTTCTAGGTCGCGACTTCCTTTCAAAGAATCTCGCAACTCCCTAAGGCGTCTGTTTGCATTAACAAGACTTGCAACAGCCGAATGGCGTTTGGTAATCTCCCCTCTATCCAATAAAGGCATCAATAACCATTCACGTAGCATTCTACGCCCCATCCAAGTGCGTGTGGCATCGATAGCGGATAACAAACTGCCCTGCTTTTCACCAGACATGGTATGAGTTACCTCAAGATTTCTCAACGTGGTCTCATCAAGCACCATGTATCTCTGTTCTTCTGCGAACTCAATCTCACGAAGAGGTACTGTTGCGGTCAAATGAAGTTTTGAAAGATAAGAAGTAGCCATACCGCAAGCCTCCATTGCCATGGGCTTAGAATCTAAATCAATGTGGCCTAAATCTGCTACTTCAAGGACTGATTTCAAACTTTCAAGTCTAGCTTTCCTAGGGGCTTCATGTGTTGAAAGTGTCAAACTATCTACTGATGCAAGAAGTGATGTGACTCCTTCATGGGATGAATCATTTCTACTCATTACCAACTCACGGGGCTGCCATCTAAGTAACTCATCTCGCAATCTCTCAAATCTACCAGCCCCCTCAAACTCACCAGACCAAGCACGACCTGTGCTGGGATCAACAACTGACCAACCAAGTCCGTTACTCTGGAAAATTACGGCAGCAAGTAAGGCTGATGACTCTTCACCGATTAAACTCTCTTCGTAAAGAGAGCCTGGGGTATAAACTCTGGTAACTACACGCTGAAGCAATTTCTGCCCCGGTCGCAATTCCTCTTCCTGCTCACATAGAGTTACTTTGTAACCTGACCTGAGCATTTTCTGTAAATACGATTCAACAGAATGCCAAGGCACACCAGCCATTGGCACGGGGTTATCAGAATTCTTTTCACGACTTGTAAGGGTGATTCCTAGTACCTCACTTGCAATTATTGCATCATCGTGAAACATCTCATAAAAATCCCCCATTCTGAAGAAAAGTATCGTATCAGGGTGTTCCTCCTTGATAGCATGAAATTGTTCCATCATCGGTGTCGACATGCCTACCCCTACTTCCACTGGAACTATTTTTCGCTCTCCGTCCTACGGACGGATTTTAACGGGGGGTGCGTAATCAAATAAGCCAACCGATTGAATAAAGCGATTTGGCGGCCCAATTAGTTCATCAATCAAACTCTCTCAGCAATTAATATGCAAGAGGAGGGGGTGGTTAGTAGTGCTAAATCCTTTTTTGACGGTGGGATATTGATACATCTGAAACTACTCCTAGTTGCTGCCTCTTGGGGTCTAGCCTGGGTTGCAGGCAGAGAGATTGCAACTTCTCTACCAGAGGCGATTGCTGCTTGGTACAGATATGCAATTACGGTGCCTTTACTTTTCATCTGGCTATACGCAAAAGAACGAAAGGATAGAGGTAAAATTGTACCATTATTTGTACCCCAAGGAGAAATGTTTTGGAAGATAACATGGGTTGCATTTTTCTCAACCTTTCTCTATCAATTATTGTTCATGTATGGAATTTCTAGAACTGCTGCTGGAGATGCCTCGGTGATTATCACTTTCAATCCAGCATTCACTGCACTGATTGCTATTCCTCTACTTAATAGAAGAATAAGTCCAACTCTGATTTCCGGTTTGATTATTGGATTAATTGGAGTCATAATTGTAACCGGATGGAGCCCTAACGATGACATACCTCTCCGAACTAGATTAGTTGGCGATTTCCTCATCATGTGTGCAGCAGCTAGTTGGGCAGTTTCAACCAATTTGATTAAGGGCATTCTAGAAGATGAAAAAAGTCAGGATGCACCATCCCCTCTAGCGATTGTCACGTGGTCCTCCTTTTTTGGATTAATTCTTCTAACTCCTTTAGCTAGTTTTGATTTCATCGCACATGGTTCTGACTCAATTCCAGATAATACAAGTTGGTTATGGATTTTCTATTTAGCCGCCATATCCACAGTACTTGCCTATGCATGGTTCGCAGATGGAGTTCATGAAATCGGGGCTACTGCGGCTGCGACCTACGTATATTTGGTACCATTCTTTGGAATTCTTTCTGGCTGGTTAATTCTAGAAGAATCTGTTGGATGGTCACTATTCTTAGGGTTGGCATTAATTTTGATAGGCGTTAAAGTGTCTCAAGAAGCCTCAAACGAATATGAGAATTCTGAATCTACCAAGGTGTAAAGTCATTCACCCAAAACATATGGGCAACAATTGCTATACTGAAAATTACTATAATTACAAAGATTAAATCACCAAATCTTGCTAGACTTTTACCAACATCCTCATTTGCCCCTGGATCAAAACTCATTACTCCAACGTTACCATCTATTCCTGTCCCGTAGAATTTCACTTCCCCGTCACCCATCGCACCGAATTTTGCATCAACAATAACTGAGTTAGATAATTCATGTATTTTCACGTCATCACTATCGGAAGTAATGCTAAATAATTGATTAGAATCACCCCTTGCGAACCAAAATGTACCTTTTTCATCGATTGTGGCTGCAGATGAGCCACCTACTCCTGAAAGGTCAACAATAGAATAATCGGACAGCAATAACATCGTGCTTGAACTCCCTGCTAACATCATCTCAACGCCATCTCCCCAACCGCTAGAATCAGAAATAAATAATGCAGAATGAATCGCCCCTCCAGCCCCATGATGTAACAAAGTAAGTGTTGGCGCAGCGCCCATTACAGAATCTACTCGAAGTACAACTTCTCCCGTCCCACCTAATGCAGGATTGCCTAGTGTAGTGTCATATCCAGTAACAATCACAAGTTTTCCGTCGTTAGAGAGATAGATATCTGTCATCATAGTGCTAGAAACTGGAGCCGCACTACCTCCAGATACAACTCCATTAGAAAAACTGTGCAATAGAGTCTGAGATCCATGCTTTGAGATTATGAATCCGCTTTCACCATCGTTACTGGCAGCCCCTACAATATCAAGAGGAGTTTCGGAACCCCAATCAAGAACAATTGGGGATAATGTTGTTCCATCTAGGATAGCAATTTCTCCATCATTACCTGCAACAAGCCAACCTGAATTACTATGTGAGATAGAATTTGGAGTCATTTCGCCTATGTCTATGGGGTGTAAGCCTGTTGAGTCTGAAAGCCTAAGTGGAGAAATATCTCCCCTTCCCACAATAATTAGGGCTTCAGTGCCGTCATCGTTCCAAACCACATCCTCTATAGTTTCGCCTTCATTTAATAGTGGAGTTTCCCCCACCCCAGGTAATGTTAGTGATGCTTCAATCCAACATGCGCCAACCACTAATAGAGCAATGAAAACGCCAAACCAAAACCATTGCTTCTCACTTTCTTCTTGCATATATGCTCCCAAAGTTACCAACCATGAGGGGGATAGTGACTGTGTCATCAGGTACTCCAAACATCATACAGGCTATGTATTACACGGCTAGAATGGTCAGAGATGAAGTGAATGGCGTTAAATATGGGGGGGCGGTCGCCGGCCCTGCCTAAGGCAGGAGAGATGATTATGGCACGAAAGCCCGCAAAGATGTACCGTCAGGTCAAGGGGCAATCATACACCCGCAGAGAATACACTGGAGGTGTGCCAAACAGTAGAATTACGCAATTCCATATGGGAAATCGAACTGCTGGTGAAAAAGGTGAGTTCCCTGTTGAAATTAGTCTTCAAGTTGATGAAGCTTGTCAAATCCGACATACTGCCCTAGAAGCTGCTAGAATAATTGTAAATGCAACTATTCGGTCCGCAGCTGGACCGCAAGGTTACTCCCTAAGGGTAAGGGTTTACCCTCACCAAATTCTACGAGAGAATAAACAAGCAACTGGTGCGGGTGCAGACCGTGTTTCACAAGGAATGCGCTGCGCTTTTGGAAAAAATGTAGGAACTGCCGCAAGAGTTCAGAAAAATCAGAAAGTTATCACAATTCAAACTACTGAAACACATTTCGCAGCAGCAAAAGATGCACTTCGCAAAGCAAACTGCAAGTTACCATCACCATCAACCATTGTTGTCGAGCGTGGCCACGAATTACTCAAAGGTCTAGTCTGAGGAAAACGGATGTCTTCGCTTCAATCGACCGATGAGCGGCTCAATCGATTACGCGAGAGTGTTGTTCAGGCACCAATTATTTGGAAAGGAGAGTATGCCTACTTCATACACCCACTTTCTGATGGAGTTCCTAGACAATCTGGAGAAATGCTAGGAGAAGCACGTGATATTGTCATGGAAATGGTTGATTGGGAAGATATAGACTTAATTCTAGGAATTGAAGCTATGGGGATTCCGCTTGCTGCTTGTATTTCTATTGCTACTGGAATCCCACTAGTCATCGGAAGGAAAAGGCCTTACGAATTACCTGGTGAAGTTACTGTAGATCAATCTACAGGATATTCAAAAGGAGCGATATTCATCAACGACGTGAAACCAAATGAACGCGTATTTGTTGTGGATGATGTAATTAGTACTGGAGGGACGCTACGCGCAGTACTTACCGCAGTAGAAAAAGCAGGAGCGATAATTCAAGATGTTATTGCTGTCTTTGAAAAGAACAATATTGTTAGTGAATTAGTTGCCGACACAGGTTGGCCTATTCGATCACTTGTTAGGGTAAGTATGGATGGAGATCAGGTTGTCCTTCTAGATTGAGGCGATTAAATGGATCTAAAAAGACACGATTTTCAACTCGATGATTTGCTTGAGAAAATACAAGCAGGAAACCATCGTTTAGTTGCATTGCAACTACCAGAAGGATTGAAAATTCAAGCCCTAGAGATGATTGATACTTTGGAATCTCAAAGTGATGCTAGAGTAATTGTCGCTGCTGACCCTTGTTATGGTGCTTGTGATTTGGTACACAACAAAATGCAGATGATGGGTGTGGATCTTGTTGCGCATATGGGACACAGCCAAATGAACATTGATTCTGGAATGGAAACTGAATTCATCAATGTCACATATGATGGAGAACCTGATTTGAATCCTGTAATCCCATTTCTCGAAGAGCACAGAACTTTTGCAAGTCAAAGGTTGGCAGAATCAAAAGGCCCGAATGAAATCGGAGAGGGTGATGCGAAAGAAAGATTTCTAGACGCAGTAGGTAGAATTGCACCTTTGACAGATACAAAACTAGGATTGGTTGGCTCAATACAGCACTTACACCTGCTTCCAACTTACAAAAAGAAATTAGAAAATGAAGGTTACGATGTAGTCATCCCTACTGGTGGAAAGCGGTTGACCTTCCCTGGGCAGGTCCTTGGGTGTAATTACTCTGGAGATGACCCTTCCATTGGCCACTACTTTTTCTTAGGCTCTGGGGATTTCCATCCTCACGGATTAGTTCTTCATACTGGAAAGCCGTTGGCAATGCTCGACCCATATACAGGGGATGCTAGTGAAATGTCACTAGAAAAAATTGAAAGAATTTTGAGGCAGAGATTTGGCCTAATTATGTCTTCAGATCAGGCCAGTTCATTTGGTATATTAATTGGCGAGAAGCCAGGTCAAATGAGGCGAGGTGTCGCTTTAAGGTTAAAGAAATTACTAGAGAAGCACGGCAAAAAAGGATACCTACTAGCCCTAGAACATATTGGGCCAGAATTGATTGATTTTTATCCAGTTGATGCGTTTGTCAACACTGCATGCCCGAGAATTGCAATTGATGATTCGGTTAGATATGCAAAGCCACTTTTGACTCCTTTTGAACTAGAAGTAGTTCTTGGTGTAAGAAACTGGGAAGAAGGATACCAGTTCGATGAAATACACTGAAAAAGATTACAAATCATCTGACATGGCTGCAGCTAAATCGTTTGATACTGCGTCTAGTCTAGCTAAATCACTAGCCAATTGATTGATGTGTTCTTCTGCCTCTAAAATAAATGGTTGAATAATTTCTGCAAACTCCCCGTTCAAACTATATCGGTGAATTGGCCTACCTCGACCACCGCTCTTTTGTGGTTCATAACTCACCATTTCAGTAGATAGAAGGTATTGCATTGCCATGCTGATTTCTGGCTGACGAAGTTTACAAATTCTCTGCAAATTGCTACTACTTCGAAACTCTCCATCGCTTAGAGCAACCAAAACCTTGGAAACATTTGAATCTACACCAATGCTAACTAGCATCTCAACCATTTCATTTGTTGGTGATTCTTTATTCGAGCGCAAGGTGTTCGAGACTACCTGCGCCATACATCTGGCCTACTTCACGCGGATATAACCCCTATGCAGTTTTGAAGGTTAAGTTACCTTCAAGACACAAAAAAATCTGATAATACAAATTATAGATTTACAAGTCTAAGATTTTGGCCACCCATTACTTCTATGTATCCACAACCCATCTCAATCAATCTCTGTTTAAGCCTCTTATCAACGGTTAGTACCGGCCATTTGTGCTCTGAAGCCACAATTACCAGTTGATCATCTGGATGATTTGCCTCTTCTGGGCCGTCAATCATCTCTGAACGAGATTTTAACAAATCAAGTAATAGATTATTTGTTGAATTAGAATCTATATTCTCCAACTCTATCAAAACTTTTGTTAGCAACACTGGCTCAAAATCTCCCACAACATCAGACATAGCATGATCAATGTTCAAACCTGCTTCGATGATTGCAACCCAACCACAAGTATCTACCAATACTTTAGTCAATATTCCACCTCACATAATGGTGGCATAACCGATGAGGCGCCATCGGGCACCAATTCTTCTAGAGAGTGTAATTCTCCCACCTTTAGAAGCACAAATTGGTAATCTCAAAGTTAGGGTTGCATTTGTTCCCTTTACAAACGAAACTACTCCCACCGAGGTGGCGGTTGCCGCGTTAACCATCAACATCTCATTAGGTTGTAGGGGCCTGACTGGATCAGCAGAACCACCACCACCAGTTACCATCTCTTTTAGTAGAGTTAATTCAAGTTCAACTTCATCCCAAATTGGAGGTAATTCACCCTCTCTAGCCACTACTTGTCCTGAGAGTTCATCTGCCTTTGTGATGCTAGGATCTAAAGGAGTTGCCATGCCACACAAACCACCAGCATGCATTGATTCAAGATCGTTACCGCCCCCTTTGAGACTAATTATTTTTGTATTAATTGGTTCCCAAGAAACTTTCTTTCCTTGCACTATCTTCCTTCCTGGGGCAACGCATACCTTATCTCCAACATTGAATGAACCGCTTACTATACTACCGCCTATCACGCCTCCTTTCAACTGAGGGGGCCTTGAACCTGGGCGATTGATATCGAACGAACG
>PBPH01000027.1 GCA_002725475.1 Methanobacteriota archaeon
CCCAAGTATATGTCCCATCAGGACATCCTTCTTTGCAGATATATCCGATATGTATGTGGTTATCATCAGCAGTGGTATCATCAGTATTTTCACATGCTGGAATAAAGAAATTCACACCCTCAGAGTCATTCATTGTAAAATTTCTAACTAAATGGCAATCGCTATCAGTGAGCACAGCGGTTCCATTATCACTTACAGAGTCTTTACCAGACTCATATTCTCCTTCCATTACAACTACTAAATAGCCACCTTCGGAATAGCCGGACAATTCTAGTTCTACATCTGTTCCCTCGTATATTTGGGCTTCTTCAATATTATTAATGCCATCACCAGCCCAATACATCATCACCCCAGAGAGTATCATTACAATAACTCCTAAAGGAATCATTATCTTGCCGCTTATATGCATAAATTTCGGATAATGTATCAATACATGAACCATTCTCTTATTTGTAAAAACCATCTCGCCTAAGTATGGCAGCAACTGATGTAATTGATTGGGAACAACTTTCAGAATTTTCTGAACGTATGTGGGAAGAATCGGCTTTACCAAGTTTGTGTGAATTTATTGAGATTCCTGCACTATCTCCTGCCTTTGATTCAAACTGGTCAGAAAATGGTTATCTCGATGCTACAATTGACTTATTTGTTGGTTGGTTAGAATCAGTGCAAATCAAAGGACTCAGTGTGTCAATTCACTCTTTAGAGGGAAAAACCCCTCTTCTTTTGCTAGATGTTGAGGGTTCAATACCTGGTGAAGTATTGTTCTATTCACACCTCGATAAGCAACCAGAATTTGTTGGTTGGTCAGAGGGTAAAGGACCTTGGATTCCTGTGCGTGAAGACCCCTGGTTATTTGGACGTGGTTCGGTAGATGATGGATACGGTGGATATTGTGGAATTATCTCATTAATGGCACTTCAAGAGCAAGGGATTCCCCACCCCCGTTGTAGATTTTTAATTGAGACATGCGAAGAAAGTGGCTCTCCAGATTTACCAGCATATCTAACAGAGTTGAAAGAAGACTTAGGGACTCCTGATTTGGTTATTGTACTTGATTCAGGGCTTGGTGATTACGAACGCCTTTGGATTACAGAAAGTTTGAGAGGATTAGTCGGTGGCACTCTTACAGTAGCGGTAACATCTGAAGGTGTTCATTCAGGAATGGCTAGTGGTGTCATTCCGTCTTCATTTAGGATTGCTAGGAATTTACTTTCACGTCTTGAAGATGAAGAAACAGGGGAAATAATACCAGATTGGCTTCATACTGATTTATCAAAACAATTGTATTCTGATGCCGGCGAAATAGTTGATGTATTGGGGGATGCAATAGTAACAGACTTTCCATTCTTAGATGGGGTACAACCTCAACATTCAGATCTAGTAGAAGCATTATTGGCACAGAACTGGAAACCGACCCTTTCAATTACGGGAGCTGATGGTCTTCCATCTCTTGCAAACGCAGGTAACGTTTTGCGAACTCATACGTCCCTGAAAGTTAGTGTCAGAATACCTCCTGGTGTAGAATCAGAGCCAGCATCTGAAAAATTGAAACAATTGTTCGAGGAGAACCCTCCATTCGGCGCTAATGTAGTGTTTGATCTTGATGCCGCTGCTAACGGTTTTTCTGCACCTCAAATACCTAGTGTAATTGCCCAAGCAATTGATGTTGCTAGCACCCATTCCTTTGGAAAAGGATCAATGCCGTTTTACGAAGGTGGCACGATTCCATTCCTTGCGATGATGCAGGAATCTTATCCCGATGCTCGTTTCCTAGTTACCGGTTGTGCTGGTCCTGGTAATAATGCACATGGGCCCGATGAAAAACTACACATCCCCACAGTTAAATCAGTTACACAATGTGTAGCCGCAGTTCTTGCAGCAATGGCTGATAATTGACAAATTCAGTAATTTTATTGGCTGTAAATTCACTATTTGAGCCGCCCCTATGGGGCGGCGGCTATATCAATGACAAGCGAGTGGGCTTGTCAAGTGGTCAATATGTCAGGGGACGACGAAGGTACAGTAACGCCTGAACTCCGTGTTCGTCAGTTGGAGGAAGAACTCTCCCAACAAATCGAACGTGTAACTAAGGTGTACAGCGCTTTTGAGCAAGCAGAGAAGGAAATTGTTCAACTTAAAGCAGAGATTGAAGTACTTGAAAAAGAGGTAATTGACAAAGAGATTGAGCGTGAAGGTCTTGAACAATTACTTGGAGAGAAGGACCATCGTATTCGTGATCTTGAATTATCTGGTGCAAAACGTGGAAAACAAGTAGATCATCTCGAGCCAGAGCTTGAGAAAATGGAAGAAAAATTCACTCGTGAAAAGGAACGACTTACTAGGGTATTTGAGATAGCAGAGGAGTTAGATAACGATTTACGATTGGCTGTTGCAGAATTGAAAGCCAGAGATGATTGGTATGTTGATCACATGAGAGTCTTCGAAGACCTCAATGCAGCAATCAAGCGGAGATACGAAATGATTGAAGCAGCAGTAGATGCAGAGCGCAAGAGTCAACACATGCAACGCGCAATTAATGAGAAATTGCAGGAAGCAATGGATGCACGTTCAGAAGAAGCAGCCGAAAATGCAGAAGCTGCCGAGGCAGCAGCAGAAGTCGAAGCAGCAGTTGAAGTCACTGAAGAGGAATGAACCATCTAGGTGGTCATACTTTGAGCCAACAATCTGAATCTTCAGGTAATGATAATCAGGATTCTGATGATGAACTTAGCGCAGCAGTTGAAGCTGTTGATGAATCTGAAATTTCTAGAGATGAAGATACTCCTTTCGTACTAACTAGAACCCGTAAGGTGTTGGTAGTAGTCGGGACTATTCTACTCGTTCTTCCAATAGTTGTTTATCTAGCCATTGGATGGCAGATTTATGTCACTCTTGCAACCGCCGAACCAGGATATGGAGACCAAACAGGACACAGTCCTGCTAATTTCAACGTGACATGGGATGTTCACAAAGAAATGGATATGTCATCATATTTCATGGAAAATTATTCTGAAATCACAATTCAAAGTAGAACTGAAGGTATCGAGCTTTCAGGTTGGTGGGTTCCAGCCGAAGAAAACGTTCCCCAACCCGCACCGACGGTGATTATACAGCACGGATTACGTTCATCCAAGGCGACATATCAAGTTTTGATGAGTGCTGGAATGTTACATCGAAATGGCTTCAATACTGTAATGATTGATTTAAGAGACCATGGAATGAGTACTATTGAAGACAACCGAGTTAGTATTGGTACCAAGGAATATATCGATGTCATGTCTCTTGTAGATTGGCTAATTGAAAACAAATCGATTCCAGAGAATAAGATTGGTATGCTTGGCAATTCAATGGGTGCGGGAACAGCAGCAATTGCCTTTGGTCAAGATACAAGAATCCAAGCGATTGTTCTTGATTCCGGATACTTGGATTTAGAAATCATAGTTGAGGAAGAATTAGCTAGGGAGAATTACCCCACTTGGTTGTCTAAGGGAACTCTGTTTTCAGCTTGGTTGTTTGGAGGTGAAGCACTGTTAGAACCATCGCCAACTAGTGCCTTTGAGGAGGCAGGTCAAAGGCCAATCTACATTATTCATGGTAGAACTGATGGTAGAGTCGATGTACATCATTCAGAGGACATGGTTGAACTCGCAGAAGAGTTGAATGTCAATGCTACAGCATGGTTTTTGGAAGACACGGGTCACGTTGAGGCGAAACTCCTATTTCCTCAAGAGTATGAACAACGCATAGTGTCATTCTTTAATTCAGCACTTGAAAATTAATTGGGTTTTGTTCCATCAGCTAGCCGAATACATTTTGCTGGGATTCCACCCCATATTTCTTTATCAGGTATTTCAGTAAATTTGGGTAGAACAGATCTACTTGCAATTACGGCACCATCTCCAATAATACAACCTGGATTAATTTGTGCAGCAGTGCCAATAACAACATTAGAACCAATTCGAATTTTTGCAAGGTGAATCCCGTCTTTTTCGAAAAGGTGTCCGTTGATTACGGCATTACCACCAATCACTGTATCAGATCCAATTTCAACCATGAAACAGTCATTGATTAATGGTGAATTGAGTTGGGAACCTTTACCAATTTTACATCCCATCATTCTATAATACGTATTTCCAACAAATGACGGAACCATCCATTTCAACGCAGGTAAAGCTAGTCGGTGAAATAGTGAGAGAAAGGCCCAATGTATTGTCATCCAACTTTCAGTTGGGGCTCTAACTTCTTCAAGCCTAGGGCGAATCATTCGACCGAGTATTCCAATTATCAGCAAATCAGTGAAACACCAAAGCATCATACCAATTCCAAGTGTTGCCCCAAGTGCAATTGCACGCTGCCAAATTTCCAATGTAGAAGTCGCATCACCTACCATCCAATATAGGTAAATTGCAGGGGCTGCAGCGAGTCCCCATAGGATGAACCCAAGGGGCGTGACAAGAATCGAAAGTATGCCCTGAATCCAGCGAAATCCCGCCAATGGTTTCTTCATTCAATCACTTCTTCAGTAACTACTTCTCCACTGTTGCGAGCATCTTCTTCTTGAGCTACGCGTATGCCTTCTTCAACATCGACCTTACTGGTCAGATAGGTACCTGCTAGAATGACAATTGTGATGGACAACAATGCAACTCGACTATCGAATGCCGTGCTGGCGATCCCGTATAGGAATGTACCAACCATCGCCGCCGATTTTCCTAGGAACCCGAAGAAACCGAAGAATTCGGATGTTCGGGTCTTGGGGGTCAATTGCGAGAACATTGCTCGAGCCTGAGCGCCTGCTGAACCCATGGCACATCCAACAAACAATCCGAGGACAATCCATTGCAAAGAGACACTGATGCCGAGTGGCGCCCATACCATACTGCGCATGGTTGAAGCCCACCAATCGACAGGTCCTCCTTGATCCACAATTGTTGGGTGGACATCTCCAACTTCCGAAGCGCCCGCAATGGTCGAATTATTTGAACCACCAACGATGATGATGGAGAATCTATGTTCATCCGTCTCATCGAAAGCGGATACAAGCGCAATTGCCTGCTCCTCTGTGATGGTCTTGACCTCATTTTCCTCAATTGTGGCTTGACCGGCAAGGAACGATGCCCCAAAGATACCAACCCCTACGAGTAGGAATGCAGCAAGCACACCCATCCACCCCATGTTTCTTTCATTGAACCACATGAGACCTTTTCCAAGTACAGCCAACATCACTAAGATGAACAAACAGACCATCAATCCCGTCCCCAAA
>PBPH01000028.1 GCA_002725475.1 Methanobacteriota archaeon
AAGGTGGCCAATCTCAGCAGCGTTTTGAAAGATTAATCGAAGAAGCTGCCGATAAATTCTTCAAAAAGGTAACAGAGAGGGCTTGCGAATATTGGCTACCCATGCTTCCTGATTTGAAAGGAATAATTGTAGGCGGACCAGGGGCAACCAAGGACTTTGTAATTAACAACGGATACTTGCACCATGAAATAAATAAAATTGTTAAGAAACCACTTTTTGATGTTGGTTATTCTAATGAAAGTGGTTTGAGGGAATTGGTTCAGAATGCTGGCGACCTGATGGATAAGATAGAACTCGAAGAGGAGAGGCAATTTGTAGACCGCTTCCTAAAGGAGATTATGAACGCTCACCCCAAGGCAACTTATGGAGAGATGATGATAAGATCTGCATTAGATCAGGGCGCAGTAGATACTTTACTTATTTCTGAGTCTTTAAGGAAGAAAAAGGTATTTTTCAATTGCCGCCAATGCAAGCACGACTGGTCATCAACAATTGAAGGAGTTACTCAAATACCCGACTGTCCTGAGTGTGGTGCTGATGGTGATCAGGTAAGGGAAGACGAAAGCAAAGAGATGGATCTAATCGATGAATTGTCATTATTGGCATCTCAGTCTGCCGCTACTGTAAAGCTGATTTCTACTGATTCTGAAGAAGGTATGACCTTGAAGCAAGCATTTGGCGGCATGGCTGCTTTGTTACGATGGAGTTGGAGTTGATATTGTGCGCCAGTTAAGGGAATTGATTGCTGACGAGGTGTTGATGGCACTTCAGCAGATTGGTGATGTTAACCCTGAATCAACGTTTTCAAACATTACAACCCCTAGGCATTCTAGTCAAGGTGATTTAGCCCTGCCCTGTTTTTCGCTTGCCAAGACTTTGAAGAAATCGCCTCAAGAAATTGCCTCATTGTTAGTTGAAAGTGTGTCTGAAAAATTGACAAAATTAGTTGGTGTCAGCAAAGTTAGTAATGAGGGTGGTTTTTGCAATTTTTTTGTTGATCCTGAATGGCTTGCATCGCAGACAATAAAACCAACTTTAGAAAATTTGGAATCAATTGGGCACTTCCGCCCCCCTTCTTCTTTATTGATTGAACATACTTCAGCAAATCCAAACGGTCCATTTCACGTTGGGCGCTCTAGAAATGCAATTTTAGGTGACACTTTTGTAAGAATGCATAGACTTGCAGGCGATGATGTTAGGGCTGAATATTATGTAGATGATATGGGTAAGCAAGTAGGGATTTTGGCTTGGGCGTTAGATAATCTAGATGAAGAAAAAGTCACCGAAATATTGGACGCTGCAGAAATGAATGAGCCATCTAGTTATCCGCACAAAGAGGATCATCGTAGAGTAAGATTCTATCAAGCTGCTAACCTACTACTGAATGAAGAGGGTTCTAACGTAGAAGCCGGGGTTACAGAATTGGTTCAAGCATCTGAAGAGGCAGATGAATATACATTAGAAAAATTTGAGAATGCATATCAGCCAGTATTAGATGGAATGCTGGAGACATTGAGAAGATTAGGGATAGAATTTGATTCTTTCACTAAAGAATCCAAATTCATTATAGATGGAACTGTAGATGTGATAATGTCGCAACTTCAGGATAGTGAATTACATGGGGAAGCAGATAATGGTGCGCATTTCTTAGAACTCGAGGAGCGCGGAGTTCAAGGAAAAAGTACCAAATTCTACTTCCGTAGAGGAGATGGCTCAAGTCTTTACGCAACTAGAGATATCGCATATCATCAATGGAAGTGGTCTGAGGCAAATAGGCTTCTCAATATACTAGGCGAAGATCATAAATTACAGTCAAAACAAGTAGGAATCGCTCTAGATGAACTAGAAATTAAAAATCCCGAAGTTGTCTTTTATGCTTTCACAAAGATGCCTGGCGGAAAAATGAGTACTCGACGTGGCAATGTCGTCTACATGGATGACCTCCTCGATGAAGCGGCTGAAAGGGCAACCGAGGTGGTTAGGGAAATTAGGAATGATTTATCAGATGAAGAATTAACTGCTATTGGTGAAGCTGTGGGTATTTCTGCAGTTAGATTCAATATAATCAGAGTTTCTCCTGAAAAGGGCATTAATTTCCGTTGGGAAGATGCTCTTAGTTTTGAATCCGATTCCGCTCCATTCATTATGTACAGTCATGCAAGGGCTTGCTCGATAGGTCGCCGTTTGGAAGAAGAAGGCCACAATTTGAATTCTCTTCTTTCTAAAGATTATAATTGGTCTGAATTATCGGAATCTGCCGCCTCTCTTGTTAAGAGGATAGCAACTTTTTCAGAGGAATTGGATAATTCAATAGTTAGTCAAAGACCAAATCAATTCTGCTCATATCTGTTAAGTTTGGCAACTGATTACAATAGATTCTATCGAGACAACCATGTGATTGATGGTGATAGAGTAAATTGTAGGAACTTGGCACTTTCCGAGGCCGCTAGAATCCTAATTTCAGCAGGCTGTACGGGTTTAGGAATCATTGCAATTGATTCAATGTGAATCAGAGGTCTTCCATTATTTCCTTGCTCATTGTTGATTGCCGTCTTTTCCCTGCAGCAGTCACTGCTCCGCGCATTTCTACCAAACCCCTGAAACCCAAATTGTAACTTTCTACTCTTTTTGTCCATTGTGCTGCTGGCCAACCACAATCCCAACGACCATCATCAATATTATTTTGCTCTATCCAAGCAGAACATTCAGGCCGGTGGCATCGGCCACTGTTGCCCTGGCGTTCTCCTTTGAAGTTATTATCCCCTAATTCTTCCCAGAATGACGATCTTTCACAAATCGGGCATGGCCTCCTTCGTAACCTACCAAGTTCATTATTTGGTTCTTCACCAATGAAATCAACCTCCCAAGATTCGACAAGCGCCTCAACAAACTCTGTATCTTCAGCTCTAGAAAAGAAGGCTCTCAGCACGTCCCATGCATCACTTTCCTTGGAGGTGACGCCTAGGGGAGTAGTATTTCCATCAACATCAACAACAGTTGGCATGAACACCTGCTTTAGGTCAGCCATCGAACGGCTGGCCCCCTTACACACCATGAAGGTGGCGTACAAAATGGTGTAAATTACTCAAACCATTCGAGAATTGCTCCGACGCGAGCACCCATAATTGAATCCAACCACTCACCGCGACAGAATAGAATGGAGAAGGGCAGTACGCTAGCCTCCAATGCAATTCTAGGGTATGCTGTTTTGAATCCCAAATTTCCGGGTTTATCCAATACAATTACACCTACAGGGAAATCCTTGGAGCTCAACTCTTCAATAAAAGGACCACAGTTCTCACAATTGTTGCGAGAAAGGATTAGAACAGCCTCTTTCTGGGAAACGAACTCTGGCCAAGTATCATCATCCAATATCTCTGCAGCCATTGCTTTTGGGAATAGAATTGAGTCTTTAATCACTATTCGTAATTATCAAAGGTCTATTTAATTGAAAGAGTGTCCCGAATCGATGCATCCTAACCACGAGCCCACTGCAATTTTGGTCGCCACCAAAAATATTAAGGCAAAAAAAACATCAAATTATGGCCAAATAACAGCACTATTCTTGACTCTAATGTTCGTTTTCACCTCAATAAATTTAATGCTTGAAAATTCGGATGACCAATCGTTTGGTCTTGACCAGGCGATTGACATTTCACAGTATGATTTGACCGATGAGCAGGTTTCGGCACTTGCTGGTTCGCGAACATCTAGCGGAAACTGGCTACATCAGGTTGGGGGAATAGGCAGTGACAAGGGAATTGTTTCTATTATAGGGCCCAATGGTGACCTCTATGTGGCTGGAAATGTCTGCCATGGTGCAGGTACTTGTTCAGCTCTTTTTGGTTCTAATGCCATCTATGCGAACAACGACATTTTCGTGGCACGATTAGATACAAATGGGACTTGGCTATGGATTGCCCAAACTACAGGTACTGATTCAAATGCTTATGCATACCTTACAGATATGGAAATAGATTCATTTGGTCATGTTTTCATTTCAGGGTATTACAAAAGAACGAAGAGTTGGGGGACAATTTCCAAGACTGCCTCATCTAATTATGATAATTATGATGGGTTTGCAGCGAGGCTCAGTTCAGCAGGCACTTGGAATTGGGTTCGTGTAATGGAAAATTATGATCGCGGATACGCGCGAGGCATAGCTGTAGATTCAAATCAAAATGTATATGTTGTTGGTGAAGGTTATCTATACTACGGAAATTCTGATTACAGACAGATACGTTTCCCAACATCATCATCCACCCCAACGGTGTCTTCGAACTGTTATAATTGGCGAGATTGGGCTTGGTTGGTAAAATATGATGGGGCGGGGGCAATTCAATGGGTTGACACCTTACAATCAAATTGCTACAATCGCTATATGAGGGATGTCATAGTAGATAGTAATGATTCAGTAATTGTTACAGGTAAATTTGACAATACATTATCATTTCAAGGCATGTCAACAGCATCATCTGGAGATTATGATATATTCCTAGCCAAAGTTGACTCCTCACATAGTTGGCAGTGGCTTACCCATGGTGGTGGTTTGTCTAGTGACGAGCCAGAAAAGTTGTCTATTGATTCCAGCGATGATATTTATGTGACTGGATACAACAATGGTCACGCCTCGTTTGGTGCAACCATCATTCTTGCCAATACCGGTGGATTCGTGGTCAAGGCACTTGGTAACGGGAGTTGGGAATGGGGAACAAGAGTTGTTTTCGGAACTCAGGGTTCTGAGCGTTCATATGATTCAGTAATCCATTCAAATAATAATATCACAGCAGTTACAAGTAGATTCATTGTTCATCTCAATTCCACAGGTTCCCAACAGTGGTATGAGGACATTGGCTACATCAATATGAGATCGCTATCTCTAGATAGTAATGAGACATCATATATCACTGGATACTTCAATAATAACAGATATTTTGAGAACTTCTATCTCGTAAACAATGGTTCAGATGATTTGTTTATCACGAAATGGGATCGTGACCGAGATGATGATTCTGTGGCGGATAGGTTGGACAATTGTGGCGACCATCCTAATGGCAATCAAGATGACTACGATAATGATGGTCCTGGAGATGTTTGTGATGCGGATGATGATAA
>PBPH01000029.1 GCA_002725475.1 Methanobacteriota archaeon
AGACGAAAAGCACGTGATGATGCAAGAAGTGAGGCAAGGAGATTGAGGGATGAAAAAAGGACACCTAAGGAGAAAAAGGAAGTTCCTTGCCCATCATGCGATATGGTTCTAAGGGTCCCATATGATTATGACGGGCAGGCTAGATGTCCTGCATGTACTCATGTGTTCAATGTATCACCATCCAAAAGAGAAATTGAAGAAAAAGATGATTCCGATGAAATAAATGATGAACCAGAACTAGTAGTTGAAAAGGAGCAAGAAAAAGAAATTGTACAAACTCTTGTGGAGCCCACAAAACCAAATAAAAAACCTAAAACTAAGATTACTAAAAATTCTGATAATCAATTATCCTCTTCTTCTACAAACGATGAAATACGTTGCCCTTCATGTGGCCAAAGGTTGAGGGTCCCATTTGACAAACGTCCAATCGCCGCTAGGTGTCCAAGATGCGAAGTAAAATTCGTCGCTGAAAAAATTGAGGAATAATTATGTCATCACCTATTCTTGAAGATCAGGAAATGTATCTCAAAGTACTATATGAGGTCCAACTCATTGATGCTGAATCACCTATTAGGACAAATCAAGTTGCTGAAGCAATGTCAGTTACAGCAGCAAGTGCTAGTGAAATGTTGAAGCGTCTTGGGAAGAAAGGTTTCTTGAATCATGTGCCATACAAGGGCGTTACTCTTACTGAGAAAGGTCTAGAAGCCGCAAGCAGAGTCAAGAGAAGAGAGGCGCTAATGGAGGTTTTCCTGGTCCAGATGCTTGATTTTAAAGGGGATATTAAGGACGTGGCTTGTAGATTGGAGCATGCTTTGACAGATGAATTAGAGTCTGCGATTGATCGCTTGCTTGGTTTTCCAAGTCATGCCCCCGATGGTTCTGAAATCCCACAACGCTCAAGAGAGATTACAACGGGAATAGGAAGTGTTCTTCTTCCCCTATCTGCGCTCCCTGAAGGGATGCAATCTACTGTGGAATTGCTAGTTTTCGATGGTGTGGATTGCAAAACTCTGGGTGATTCAGGCATTACGGTCGATGCCAAAATTGAAAGAACTAGTGGAGGATTTGAAATTGATGGCGTTGAAATGGTCATCTCAAAATCACTGCAATCTAGAATTTTAGTGCGAAGTAATTGAGAATTAATAAAAGAACGATTTGATATGGGATTGAGTGTTCCGCCCACATGATGGCGAATTCTGAATCTGAGGAAGATCCCGAAGGTGACGAGGTCAAAGAGCGTCTTCAGAATATGGAAACGAAGATGCGTAAATTGTCAGATCAAAGACGTTCTCACAATGAATCTGCACGAGCTCATGCAGACCAGAGGGATGCTATTCAAAAACAGTATTCAGAACTACGTGAAGAGATTAAAGAAATACTTGAATCACAGAAAGAAGTTAGAAAAAAGGCAAAAATACACCAAGCTAGAAGGGATGCCATTCAAGAACAGTTGAGGAATCTTTTTTCCCGTTCCAAATCATCTAAATCTGGGCGTGAAAAATCGGTAATTCTCCAGCTTTCTGAGAAAAGCGCGGAAGTAGAAAAATTAGAAGAGAGATTAGTTATTGATGGCACACTAACTTTGGATAAGGAAAATAGATTGCACAAGAAATTAAAGTCTTTGAAAACAGAAATCAAGCAACTAGAGCCTTTAGTTGAAGAGGAAATGAGAATAAAGATTGATATTGATGATTTAGAAGGTTCAATTGAGCATCTAAAATTAGAAGCCGATGATGAACATAAACAGATGTTGGCATTAAATGAAGAGGCTGACAAAATTTGGGAAGGGATAAAACTCAAATTCGAGGAGAGGGACTTTCTAAAGGCAGAAGGAGATAGATTACACTCTCTCTTTTCGAAATGTCGAGAAGATGCCGATAGTGTCCATTCACAAATAGAGGAACTGAGGGCACAAGTAACAGAAGTTAGGAATGAACTCAAGGCATTGAGAGAAGAGCGAAAGTCATGGATAACCATTCACAATAAATCGGTAGAGGAGTCTACTAGCACGCCTAAGGAGGATGCTGAATTGGCTGACAGTCTCGTTTCAAAATTGATGGGTTCCGGGGCACTTTCTTTAGGAGGTACAGGTGGTGAAAAACCACAAAAAGAATCTAAGACATCTAGAAGAAAGGGAAGGAGAACCTCAGCACCCAGGAGAGGGAATAAAGGGCGTTCAAAGAAGAGTGATTAATCGTATTTACAATTTTAAATAAATTCCGTAATGGTTGCCTTGCTCTCTAATATAACTCTGTGCTGACATCAGTGCATCATTCTAAAATAGTCAATTCGAAGGGCGTCTTTTATGACAGAAGAGTCGCCCTCCCCCTACCGCTCATACGACCGGCAATGGGACGAAATTGAGGAAATGCTTGAACTAGCAGAAACCCGTGGTTTGGAGTGGCAAAATTGGTTTGAAGAATGCCGAGAAAATGGGGATAGAGAGGGTATGAAAGAAGCTGCTAGAAATTTCAAAGCTCTCGATGGCGTAATCAAGTGTTTGAAGTGGGTATTGGGTGAAGAAGGAATTGATCATCCACTAGAATGAATATCCATTTTTCTTCAAAAAAATAATTTTGATACCTTACTAACATTGATGAGAGGAGCCCCGGTCGTGAGGTTCGTTAACATGGCTCTCGACCTAAATGAAATGCGGCACGGAACTGAACTGCTTAAGCGAGGATTCGCAAAAATGCAGGAAGGCGGTGTAATCATGGATGTAGTTACTCCTGAACAGGCACATGTTGCAGAAGATGCTGGGGCAACAGCAGTTATGGCACTTGAGAGAGTTCCTGCAGATATCCGTGCAATGGGCGGGGTTGCGAGAATGAGCCACCCGTCCCTAATTCAAGGAATTATTGACACAACTTCAATTCCAGTAATGGCAAAAGCAAGAATAGGACACTCAGAGGAGGCTCGGGTACTTGCTGCCTTGGGCGTTGATATGGTTGATGAATCAGAGGTACTAACTCCCGCAGACCCGTTTTATCACATCCCAAAGAATGATTTCACAATTCCATTTGTTTGCGGTTGCACGAATTTGGGTGAGGCCGTTCGAAGAATTCACGAGGGTGCTGCGATGATTAGGACCAAGGGTGAGGCGGGTACTGGCAATGTGATTAGTGCAGTTAAGCATTCACATCTAGTATCTGAAGAAATTAATTGGTTACAGAGGTGTGGGGATGAGGATTATTCTTTTGCAGTTGAGCAGATAGTTGAAGGATTCCTAAAACTTGAGTATGAAAGTGAATTGGGTGTTGAATTACAGAATACCCCATTTGGCTCGATTCAGCAATGCATTGATGGAGTTGAAGAAATTCTTGAAGAAGTTAAAAAATTAGGGAGATTGCCAGTTGTAACATTCTCTGCAGGTGGAATAGCAACACCTACAGATGCTGCATTGATGATGAAGCAAGGTATGGATGGTATTTTTGTTGGTTCGGGCATATTCAAGTCAGAAGATCCAGAAACTACTGCTAAAGCGATTGTATATGCTACACATCACTTTGATGATGCATATAAGATTGCAGAAGCATCATCCATGATGCTTTCTCCTATGCCGGGTCTAGAAATTGAAAGTCTAGATGTTCGAATGGAAGAAAGAGGACATTAGCCAAATCACCCAAGGACGGGTGAGTCACCTTCAGCAACAGGTAGATCGGGAGATTCCTTCTCGTTACGTTCAATCCACTCGTTTTCTTCCTCGGGTACATCAAATTCATCAAAAATTGCATCTACTGGGCACTCAGTAATACAAGCCCCACAATCTATGCATTCATCCGGGTCTATGACCAGATATGTCGGCGCCTCACGGAAGGCTTCGACAGGGCAAACTGCAACACATTCCTGATATTTCATATCTACACATGGTGATGTAACTACATGAGTCATGGTGATTCCTGATGGTAACGCCGAGGCCTCCTATTCATGAAGTTACTCATCATTAACATCGGAGAGGGGGGGGAATCCAAGTTTTTCAGCAATCTCTTCAGCACCATCAAATAATCTTCTAGCAACATCTTCTTTAATTTCGTTAGGGTAAATCTCTAGTTTAATCCTGCCCTTAACGAACTCAACTTTATCTCTAGATTCAACTAAAACAATTCTACCACATACTAATTCATCTAAATCCAGTCGCAAATGTAACCAATTTTCATCGTCAATTCTATCTTTGAGCGAATTTCTTAGTTGTTCAATCGATTTAGAGCCTATTCTCGGGAAGGATTTTCTAGCTGATGATTTCTTATCCACATTCGCTCGAATAATATACATTGAAGAACCATGAAATGATTGAGTTTTTTCTATTTCTATGAATTTTTCATCTCCGATTAACCAAATTAGGGCTTTGGAAATCAAATCGATATCTGCAACACCGGAAGCATTTACTGACCATTCCAGACGGTGTACTGGGAGCCCCATCAATGATTGCCCCTCGCCTTCAATTCATGACTGTGCCGCCTAAATTGAGATTAGTTCTCAAATTTTGCCAGTCGCGGCGTTCAAATAGTGGGGTAAAGTCGGCGAGTCGCTAATGGGGTAGCCCCCGTGATAATTCAGGTGTTTGAGAATGGCGGCAAAAGGAGCGAAAGCACGCGCAGCAGCACGGAAACAGAGAGATAAGTGGAAGTCAAAGCGATGGTTTACCATTCGAGCACCTAGACAACCTTGGCAATACAAGGTAATTGGCGAAACTCTTGGGGAAACTCGGGATCATATAATTGATAGAATTTATGAAACGACTCAGAATGAAGTCGATGGTGATTTTAGTAAAATGCATGTTAAATTACGCTTCCGTGTAATAGACACAAGGGGCGAAGATGCGTTGACTGAATTCATTGGTCACACTTTGCAGAATGATTACGTCCGAAGACAAATCCGTCGTCATCGAGGAAGAGTAGATGATGTGGTTGATTGCGTAACTGCTGATGGTTTCTATATTCGTATTAAGCCCGTTGCGGTGGCATCTCATAGAATCAAAAGTAGTCAGAAAAGCCAAATGAGGAAATTGATGAAAGATGCAATATTACAATTCACTGCACGTTCAACTTGGTTAGATGTTCAAAGTTCATTACTAAGCGATGGTATGGAAAAGTTGTTGATTGAAGCGATTAAACCTATTCACCCTAGCAAGAGTGTAATGATTAGAAAGGTACAGTTGATTCAATCAGGAGTCGTTTCTGATGATGGCCCTACACTTGATGACATCCATGAAAGTGAGAAGAATGAATCAGCTGAAAAGGCAGCGAAGAAAGCCGCAGCCCTAGAAAAAGCAATGTCTGGGGAAGAAGATGATTCAGAATCTGCAGAAGATGATTCAGAAAATGAAGGGGGAGATGTTGTCGTTGCCGATGATTCAGCAGACGAAGACCTGTCATCTCTAACTGTAGCTGAACTAAAAGAACGATGTAAGGCGGCAGGACTCAAAGTAGGTGGCAAGAAATCTGAATTGATTGCTAGACTAAGTGAGTGAGGTGATTTGATTATGAAAAGGATCGCCGTAATCGGCGGTACTGGAATGAAAGAACTCGTTTCAGGGGCTAATTTTGGAAAAAATGACTCAGAATCCGGAGATTCAGGAATTTCTATATCAACGGCAGATAAACTGGAAATTGAAACTGAATACGGAGTGGTCCCCGCAGAGGTGTTGTTACTAAATTGTAGGGGCGAGGAACGAAGAATTTTCATCGTCCATCGACACCACGGAAACGGAAAAACTACCCCTCCACATCTAATCAATTACCACGCCAATGTTAAGGCTGCAGCATCATGTAATCCTGATGTCATAATTTCAATTCAGTCAGTAGGGGCAATCGATCCGAATTTCCCACCAGGGACTGTAGGTATGGCTGAACACACACTAGATTTCTGTAGTGACCCAGTTACATTCTCCAATGAAGATGCACATCACGCAGATATGACCCATCATTATCCCAAACATTTGAGAGATTTGCTTAGGCCCATTCTCGCTAAGCAATCATCATCAAATCTTGCTCTTGACCATGTAGTTTCTCACATGCCAGGGCCTCAATTTGAGACACCTGCTGAAATCGAAGCATGGAGTCGTTTAGGTGCTACTGCAGCTAGCATGACTATTTCCCCAGAGGCTA